>JANXZU010000143.1 GCA_025355345.1 Syntrophaceae bacterium | reverse complement strand
ATGACGATGTCAAGCTATATTATTAATAATATCAATATATTAGCTTTGAATAACTAGGAAATTTACCGGCACATCAAAAGATAAAACAAGAAAAGAACAGGTAATGGAAAGAAATAAACAAACGAGTTGTGCAAAGCTCTCTATTATACTATCAGTCAACTCAAAGTAATACAGGAAGTTATCACTATGGCTGTTTTTGCCAGCTTTGTCCTTATTTATATGAAGCAACCCTTGAAGCTGGACTATCTTTGGGCGGGTTTGCGTCTTATCGGCGCAGTATACTTTATATTTCGCGATGCACTACCACAAACTTGAAGTACCTACTATGACTGCAAACAAACTAATTTACCGGCAGCAGATAATGTCAGCAGACCCACATGCAATTTCCAGGATTGTGAAATCGAGCGGATTTTTTTCCGCCGAAGAAATTACTTTAGCCATTGAATTAGCCGAGGAAAAGCTTGATCAAGGCAATGCCAGTTCCTACCAATTTTTGTTTGCTGAAGATCAAGATAAGTTCCTTGGTTATACCTGTTTCGGATTAATCCCTGCAACTTCTGGCAGTTATGATCTTTATTGGATTGCTGTCGATGAGCAATGCAGAGGTATAGGTCTGGGTAAAGACATAATGAAAAAAACAGAAAATATTATTTATAATCTAGGTGGCAGCCGAATTTATGTGGAAACATCTTCTCGTGCTCAATATAAGCCAACTCATGGCTTTTATGAAAGCTGCGGCTATCGGCAGGAAGCTTTCTTGAAAGATTTTTATGCGTCCGGTGACAGCAAAATTATATACGTAAAAACTCTTTAATAACATACAATAATCCCGCAAATCATGGATATAGTTTTATAAACAACTTGCATTTTTCTTAATAATTCGCTACAGAACTACGTCTATTTGATAGACCTTTAGGGAAATTAAAGGGAGGTGTTTTTCATGCACTTATTTCCAAAACAAGAAAACTTTTTTGATTATTTTGAAGAGCTGGCCGATAAAATTGAAGAAGGCGGCCGATTATTTCTCGCCATGACGGAAACTCACGATTATTCTGAATCTAAAGTTGCCAAACTCAAAGAAGTAGAGCACGAAGCGGACATTATCACCCATAGAACTTATGAAAAAATGCACACAACATTTCTTACTCCTATCGATCGTGAAGATATTTATGCTTTAGTCAATAAGATGGATAGCATCATGGATGTCATTGAAGCAACTGCTATCCGCATTCATCTTTATAAAGTTAAAAAAATTGACGATCAAATTATTAAACAGGCTAAAATTTTAAATGAGGCTATCATAAAAGTTAAAGAGATAATCCATGCGATGCGTAATATGAAAAATTCAAAAATGATTCTTGACGGTTGCGTGGAAATAAACACGCTGGAAAATGCCGGCGATGTTGTTTTAAGAACTATTATGGCCAATCTTTTTGAAAACGAGAAAGACGCCATTGAGCTTATAAAATGGAAAGATATTTTCCAACTCCTTGAAGAGGGCATTGATGTTTGTGAAGATGTCTCCAACATCGTAGAAGGGATAGTCCTGAAGCATGCTTGAGTCGATGGGTTTTGTCATATTTCTTGTTCTTGTCGCGCTGGTTTTTGATTTCATTAATGGTTTTCATGATTCTTCTAATTCTATTTCCACTATTGTTTCCACAAGAGTACTTACTCCAAAGCAAGCAGTACTCTGGGCAGCATTTTTTAACTTTGTAGCAGTATTTTTTATTGGTACACAGGTTGCCCACACTATCGGCAGAGGCATCATTCATCTTGATATTGTTGATAATTTAGTTATTCTTTCCGCTCTAACCGGCGCAATCATTTGGAATCTTACAACGTGGTATTATGGGCTTCCCAGTAGTTCTTCGCATGCCTTAATTGGCGGCCTTATCGGAGCTGGTATTGCTAAAGCAGGTACCAGCACGCTGGTTTGGTCAGGTATAATTAAAACTACCGCTTTCATTGTTCTCTCACCGGCGATAGGTTTATTTTTAGGCTATTTTATTATGGTACTTTCTCTCAATCTAAACCGCAATTCCAATATGGCTCGTTCTGATAAGCTTTATCGTAAGTTGCAATTTGCATCTTCCGCTGTTTATTCGCTTGGTCACGGAATGAATGACGCACAGAAAACAATCGGAATAATTGCGATAGTCCTCTATAGTAAAGGTCTGATTAGTTCTAGTTTTGATATTCCCTATTGGATCATTATCATGTGTTACTCTGTTATAGCATTAGGGACCATGTTTGGCGGCTGGCGCATTGTTAAAACCATGGGGACTAAAATTACAAAGCTGCGCCCTATTGGCGGATTTAGCGCCGAAGCCGGGGCCGCTTGCGCCATTATCGGCGCATCCTTTGCCGGAATACCCGTTAGCACAACCCACACTATCACAGGTGCTATCGTCGGAGTTGGCGCTACAAAAAGGCTTTCCGCTGTGCGTTGGGGTGTTGCCGGTAATATTATCTGGGCATGGATTTTAACCATTCCCATTGCTGCCGTTATCTCCGCAATCACTTATTATTCTTTAAAACATTTATTTTTTTAATATTTTATATTCATCCGCCTATCCTCTTAATAGAAAATAATATTGATAAATTTTATTTTTTACCGTAAATCTGTTTTTCAGTGACGTTTTACCGAGATTTACATGCCATTTTCGGACAACATTTTAATACTCTAATGCAGGAGAGACTCATGTCGGAAAAGCTATTGCCTTTTACTAAAAATCAAATTGAAGAAATTATCAAAAAATATCCGACGCCTTTTCATATTTATGATGAGAAAGCTATTCGGGAAAACGCCCGCGATTTTAAAAACGCCTTTGCCTGGAATGAAGGGTTCAAGGAGTTTTTTGCGGTCAAAGCTACGCCCAATCCCTACCTGATGAAAATTCTTCATAAGGAAGGTTTTGGCGCTGATTGCAGCTCTTTTGCCGAATTGATTCTGGCTCAAAAAACGGGGATCACCGGCGAAGAAATCATGTTTTCTTCCAATAACACTCCTGCTGTCGAATTTATCAAAGCACGTGAATTAAACGCCACTATCAATTTGGACGATATCAGCCATATTCCTTTTTTAGAGAAACATGGCGGTATTCCTGAAGTGATTTCTTTTCGGTATAATCCGGGGCATTTGCGCAAAGGAAATCCGATAATCGGAGATCCGGTGGAATCCAAATATGGTTTTACTCGTCCGCAGATATTTGAGGGTTTTAAAATTATGCGGGAAAAAGGCGTAAAAAGATTCGGCCTGCATTCTTTTGTAATCTCCAATGAATTGAGCAGGAATAGCTATGTGGAAACAGCGCGGATGCTTTTTGCACTGGCCGTAGATTTAAAAAAAGAAATCGGAATAAAGTTAGAATTTGTTAATCTGAGTGGTGGAATAGGAATACCTTATCGGCTGGAACAATCTGCTGTTGATCTTACAGCTTTGGGCAAGGAAATTGAGCAGGAATACAAGAAGATCATCATGAAAAACGATCTTCATCCGATAAAGATTTTTTCGGAATGCGGCAGAATGATTACCGGCCCATATGGCTATCTTGTATCAACCGTGCTGCATAAAAAAGATATATATAAACAGTATATCGGTCTGGACGCCTGCATGGCCAATTTAATGCGTCCCGCACTTTACGGCGCATACCACCATATTACAGTTATGGGTAAAGAAGGTAAGCCGCATGATGCGCTGTACGATGTAACAGGATCCCTGTGCGAAAACAATGATAAATTCGCTATAGACAGAAAGCTGCCCAAAATCGATATTGGCGATATAACAGTAATTCATGATGCCGGTGCTCACGGTCATGCCATGGGTTTTAATTATAACGGTAAATTACGGTCAGCTGAATTACTCCTTAGAGAAAATGGCGACATTCTACAAATCCGCCGAGCGGAGACAGTTGACGATTATCTGGCCACTCTGGATTTTCAAGGGTTAAACAACTTTTGATAAATAGGATGAAGCCGGAAGGTAAATTTTGATGGCTTTTGTTTTTTCGTTCAGCATTAACCTATTATCTATTGCTATATAATTTGCCTTTTTACGCGGAAAAAGAGATACTATTGCTGAAGGTTAATTTATATGCAGGAAAACGTAATCATCAGGTGCCTTAATTGTGGCACAAAAAATCGCATTCCCAGGCAAAAATTCCAGGGTAGGCCTGCGTGCGGAAAGTGCCACGCGCCTTTGGATGACCTGATTATCCGCTGTCTAAAGTGCGGCACAAAAAACAGAATATCGGAAGAGCGCCTGAATCAAAAACCTCTTTGCGGTAAATGCGGTGATCCGCTGGTAACTACCCAACAAAAGACCTTTCCTATAGAGGTTACAGATAATACCTTTGTCCGTGAAGTGTTAATGCCGGATACATCAGTATTGGTTGATTGCTGGGCTCCATGGTGCAGCCCTTGCCGTACTTTATCACCAATCATTGATGAGTTGGCATCCGATTACGCAAATGGTGTTAAAGTAACCAAACTCAACGTCGATGAAAATCCTGTTACGGCATCCCAATATGGAATTCGCAACATTCCGACAATGCTTTTCTTTAAGGAAGGTAAGTTGGTAGAGCGGTTAGTTGGATTGCAGTCGAAAGAACAGATTGAAAAGCATTTACTTCAAATAATCAAGACAAACTGATTTGGTCTTATCACTAATGAAAAATGATAATGAAATAGTTTATCAATGTAATATTTTTTCTGTCAACGAAAAAAAAGTGCCTCTGCCTGACGGAAGATCAGTTAAGCAGAGTTGGATTGATCATAAGCCTACTGTCGCAGTGGTTGCCGTTAATAGCGAAAACAAAGTGCTTTTGATCAAACAATACCGTGCTGCCGTTAAACAACATCTTCTGGAAATTCCCGCCGGAACTATTGATCGCGAAGGAGAATCGCCTGTTGTCTGTGCTCAGAGAGAATTAGCTGAAGAAACCGGCTTTAAAGCTAAAACCTTTGTCAAAATATTTGAAGGCTATTTGCTTCCCGGATACTGCAATGAATATATGTATTTTTTTCTCGCCAAAGATCTTTATTATGAACCTCTGTCTGCTGATGATGACGAATTCATCGAACTCTTGCTCACCAGCTTTACTCAGATTAAAGCAATGCTGAATAATGGTGAAATTATTGATGCTAAAACAGCACTAGGTTTAATCATAGCAGAAAATTATCTTTCCGCGATTTAATCCGCAATAATATCTGTTTGATCTTCTTCACTGCCGTCTGAATTATCATCTTTGTCTTCAGTCTCCGACGTCGTCCGGGCAACACCGACAAGTTTCTCTTCCGGATCCAGCTCAATTAACTTTACGCCCTGAGTTACACGATGATTTACGGGAACTTCCTGAACTTTAAGCCTGATCACTTTTCCCGCATTACTGATTAGTACAATATTTTCTTCACCCTGCACCTGCAACACACCGGAAACATCACCAACTTTTGTCACTGTCTTTAAATTTATCGTCCCTTTGCCACCACGCGACTGCACACGATACTCTTCTATTGGTGTGCATTTTCCAAAACCATTTTCAGAAACAGTCAAAAGAAAGGTGCCCTGGGCAGGAATTTCCACGCCGATTACATCATCATCTTTATCCAGACTGATACCACGCACACCGCGAGCAGTTCTGCCCATATCGCGAACATCATCTTCCTTGAAGCGTATTGCCATGCCACGTCTGGTTGCTAAAAAGATATCCTGATTGCCCATGGTTAACTGAACATCCACAAGTTCATCACCATCATCAATAGAAACGGCTATTATGCCACCTGAACGAGGATTGGAATAAGCAGCCAGATCAGTCTTCTTGATAATTCCTTTTTTCGTGACCATGACAATAAATTTATCAGCGGAAAATTCGCGCACCGGCAAAGTTGCACTCACGCGTTCACCAGGAGCTAAATTCACTAGGTTTACTATCGCCTTGCCTTTGGCAGCCCTTCCAGCTTGCGGCAGCAGGTACACTTTTAACCAGTGAACTTTACCTGTATTGGTAAAGATGAGCAGGTAATGGTGGGTGGAGGCAATAAAGATTTTTTCAACAAAATCCTCTTCCTTCGTGCCCATGCCTACTTTGCCACGCCCGCCACGGTGCTGGCTTTTGTAAAGACTTACAGGATTACGTTTAATATAGCCGCTATGTGTGATCGTCACCATCATGTCTTCTTCAACAATCATGTCTTCAATATTTATGTCTTCTGTGCTAGCAACAATTTCGGTACGGCGTTCGTCACCAAAACGATCTTTTATTTCATTTAATTCATCTGTTATTACTTGAAGAACTTTTTGAGGATCTGCTAATATTGAAGAAAGCTCTGCAATCAAAGCGCTTACTTCTTTATATTCCTCATCGATCTTCGCCCTCTCAAGACCGGTCAAGCGCTGCAGCCTCATCTCTAAGATTGCTTTACTTTGAATTTCGGACAACTTAAATTTAGTGCATAATTTTGTTACAGCCTCCGCAGGATTTTTAGACGCCTTAATCACTTTGATAACTTCATCAATATTATTTAAGGCGATGATATACCCTTCTAAAATATGCGCTCTTTCCTTGGCACGCGCAAGATCAAACTCAGTGCGGCGGATAACAATTTGTTTTCGGAAGATGATAAATTGTTCAATCACCTCTTTGAGATTAAAGACGTGCGGACGTCCGTCCAATATCGCCAGCATAATTATGCCGAACGATGTCTCCATTTGAGTAAATTTATAAAGCTGGTTGAGAATAATGGCTGAATTCTCGTCACGCTTCAGATCAATCACCACTCGAATACCATCTCTGTCTGATTCATCGCGCAAATCGGCAATACCGCCTATTTTCTTGTCGCGCACAAGCTCGGCTATTTTCTCAATCAGTGTTGCCTTATTCACCTGATAAGGCAATTCGTTAATAATAATGCTTTCCCTGTCGTTACGGGCGTTCTTTTCAATAAGTGCCCTTGCCCTCATCCGGATAATACCTCTTCCTGTTTTATAAGCAGAAAGGATCCCCTCGCGGCCATTAATAAATCCTGCTGTCGGGAAATCCGGTCCCGGTATATGCTTCATTAGTTTTTCTATGGTGATATCTGGATTTTTAATGCAGGCAATTGTTCCATTAATAATTTCTTTCAGGTTGTGAGGTGGAATATTTGTGGCCATTCCTACTGCAATTCCAGACGAACCGTTAAGCAAAAGGAGAGGTATACGTGAAGCCAGCAGCGAAGGCTCCTTCAATGTTTCATCGTAGTTGGGCACAAAATCTACAGTATCTTTTTCCAGATCGGCCAAGACTTCCTCGGCAATTCGCGCCAAACGTATTTCCGTATAACGCATAGCGGCAGGAGGATCGCCGTCAATTGAACCGAAGTTACCCTGTCCATCAATAAGCATGTAGCGCAATGAAAAATCCTGCGCCATACGCACCAGAGTGTCATAGATCGCCATATCACCGTGCGGATGATATTTACCCATGATATCTCCGACGATACGGGCTGATTTTTTGTAAGGTTTGTTGTATCGGTTTCCCACTTCATTCATGGCGAACAAAATACGCCGATGCACCGGTTTCAGGCCATCACGCACATCAGGAATCGCCCGCCCAATGATTACGCTCATGGCATAATCCATGTACGATTTCTTCATTTCATCTTCTATATTCACCAATGTTTGTTTGTGGTGGATATCACGTTCCATTTTGTTTTTCCCTCTCTATTAAATAATAGCGACTGTTTACGAGTCGTCACGTTCGATTTATTGCTGATTTCTTAGTTAAATATCTAAATTTGAAACATACAGGGCGTTCTTGTATATAAAATCGCGACGAGGCTCAACCTGATCTCCCATGAGAGTTGTGAATATTTCATCAGCCACAACTGCGTCTTCAACACCCACTTGCAGCAGTGTTCTTTTCTCTGGATTCATCGTTGTTTCCCACAGTTGCTCAGGATTCATTTCACCAAGTCCTTTATAGCGCTGCATAGAAAGGCCTTTCTTACCTAAGCTAGTGATATGTTCCACCAATGCTTTCGCGCTGCTAAGAACCACCGGCGTTAGTGATTCATCGCTTACATCGCGATATGGTGGCTCCCCGATAATTGAAATCTGACTTAACTGTAATTTAATTTCTGTAAACTGCGGCGTTCTAAATGTTTCCCTGTCTATACAATTTGCAAAGAGTTGCCCGTTCTTTTTCAAATTGAATACTATTTTGTATCCGCCATGGTCTTGATCTGTTTCGACAATATAATCAGCACAATCTTCACCTAAAGCCTTGCTTGTCCTTTTAGCAATTTTATTTAAATTGCTTTCGCTCTTGAAGCATTCATCATTTAAATTAGTATCACCGGCCATGATACGAATTAAATTTCTTTCACGATGTTCCTTTTCAAAACGATCCAGAAGCTCTTCAATGCGCATTACTTTTTTCAGTATTGTAGTCAATTTATTGCCAGTTATTGTAAAAGGATTCCCGTCGGCCATAATCAGCTTTACTTTGCTTGCACCACTTTCCAAAATGTAGTTTCTCATTTGCTCTTCATTTTGAATGTAGCTCTCTTTTTTTCTGTCCACCATTTTATATAATGGCGGTTGAGCAATAAATAAATATCCTCTTTCGATCAATTCCCGCATTTGTCGGAAAAAGAAAGTCAGAAGAAGTGTGCGAATATGTGATCCGTCAACATCGGCATCCGTCATGATAATTACTTTATGATAACGTAGTTTACTAACGTCATATTCTCCGGTACCAATCCCCGTGCCAAGGGCGGTAACAATGATTTTAATTTCTTCATTTTGCAACATTTTATCAAAACGTGCTTTTTCTACATTCAGTACTTTTCCACGCAGTGGTAGAATGGCCTGATTTTTCCTATCTCTGCCCTGTTTGGCCGAACCTCCCGCTGAATCTCCTTCAACCAGATAAATTTCACTAAGTGCAGGATCCTTTTCCTGACAATCTGCTAATTTTCCTGGTAGCGCTCCCACTTCCATGGCACTTTTCCGCCTGGTTAATTCCTTTGCCCTTCTTGCCGCTTCTCTCGCACGTGCAGCTTCCAAACATTTATTAAGAATTTGTTTGGCTATCGACGGATTTTCTTCCAAAAAACTACCGATTTTTTCATAAACAATACCTTCCACCAGACCACGCACTTCCGAGTTTCCTAGCTTTGTTTTAGTTTGTCCTTCAAACTGAGGATTCTTTACTTTAACGCTGATAACGCACGCCAAACCTTCTCTTAAATCTTCACCACGCAGTGATTCTTTGCCATCTTTAATTATCTTACTGGTTGTGGCATAATTATTAAATACACGCGTTAGCGCTGATCTAAAACCAATTAAATGCGTTCCGCCTTCGGTAGTATTAATACTATTGGCAAAAGCAAAAATATTTTCCAGATAAGTTTCATTATATTGAAGGGCAACTTCCACAGAACAGTCTTCTTTTGCGCCAGTTATATAAATTGGATTTCTATGTAATACCTTTTTATTACGATTAATATATTCAACAAACGAATTTATTCCGCCTTTGTAAAAAAACTCATTTTTCTTGTCGTTGCGTTCATCTATTAAAATTATTTTAACACCGGAATTTAAAAAAGCCAACTCCCGTAAGCGGTTTGAAATGATGTCAAAACTAAATTCCGTATCTTCAAATATCTCATCATCAGGAAGAAAAGTAACTTTTGTTCCTTTGCCCCTGGTTTTCCCGCCCATTTCCATTGGACCATTAGGTATCCCGCGTGTGTAGGTCTGAATATAAACATTGCCATCACGACGTACTTCCAACTCACATTCTTTTGAAAGGGCATTGACTACCGAAACACCAACTCCGTGTAACCCTCCCGATATTTTATAAGAATCATTGGAAAATTTACCACCGGCATGCAATTTTGTCATAACAACTTCTGCCGCTGATACACCTTCTGTTTTATGAATATCGACAGGAATACCACGTCCATTATCATCCACAACAATGCTATTATCTACTCTAATTTTCACCGTTATCGTGTCACAATAGCCGCCTGCCGCTTCAT
>JANXZU010000120.1 GCA_025355345.1 Syntrophaceae bacterium | reverse complement strand
GATCCAGTACATCGAAATGTTTTACAACAGCAATCGTCTTCATTCTTATTTGGATTACAAAAATCCAAATGATTTTGAAAATAATTTTATTTTGGCTAAAGCAGCTTAACCAGGTGTCCGTTTTTACTTGACCAGATCACACTGAGTTTTGCCTCGATGGTCATGGGGTATGTATTCATTGCCCTGCGTGACCTTGTTCCCATTAAACTGATCACCATTATCGCTGCTAACTGCCTAATTGTCTTAGGGCCGATTTGCATATACGTCGGCATCATGCGGTTTCTAAACAAGGAAGAGAATCGCTCCGTTATTGTTTCGGTCTTTGTTGTTTTCCTATTATCCTTTTTTTATTATACCTACTTTGATGATAATATTACGCTGCGAACCGTAATTGTTTATGCGGTTGCAGGATTTTTTTCACTATTAACCGTACAGAGTCTTTTTCTTTATAAGACTCGCTTGATAACCACTTCCGCCTACTTCAACGCTTTGCTTTTACTTATCAATGGCTGCTTTTTTGCATTCCGCGCTGTGGAGACACTCACCATTGACCCTGTTCATGCCTTATTTACCCCAACGATGATGCAGACAGTTTCATTTCTGGTTTTATTTATTTATGGTATTCTATTGACGTTTGGTTTGGTTATCATGGTTAACCAGCGTTTGAATGCGGAAATGAGAGAAGCCAAAGAAAACTCTGAAAAGATCTTTAACACGAGCCCCGATGCAGTTTTAGTCACGCGCTCAAGCGATGGCATTATTGTTGATATCAACGATGGATTTACAGTTATGACCGGTTACGCCCGGGACGAGGTGATGGGCAAGTCCAGCCTGGAAGTGTCTCTCTGGAAAAATCCGGCTGATCGAGGGCAGGTTGCCACGGCGCTTAATGAAAGAGGTTTTTGCTCAAACGTGGAAGCCGATTTCCTGCGCAAAGACGGTAGCCCTTTCACGGCGATGATTTCTGCCAAAATCATTACCCTGCAAGGCGCACCCCATATAATCAGTGTAACCCGCGACATTACCGAGCGCAAGCAGGCGGAAATATATCGCGAAATGAGCAGGGAGACTCTACAGATACTTAACGAGCCGGGAGATTTGCGGGAATCGGTCCAGCGCGTTGTAGCAGCATTGAAGACGCGCACAGGGTTTGATGCCGTAGGCATTCGTCTGCAAGACGGGGAGGATTTTCCATATTTCGTTGCGCAAGGCTTTTCCCAGGATTTTCTGCTGACAGAAAACACGCTGATCGAGCGTGCCGCTGATGGCGGAATGTGCCGTAACATTGACGGCAAAGTCAGTCTGGAATGTACCTGCGGTCTGGTCATTTCCGGCAAAACCGATCCTGCCAATCCGCTCTTCACAGCAGGGGGAAGTGTATGGACGAACGATTCGCTCCCGTTTCTGGATATTCCGATAGGCGAGGATCCCCGGCATCATCCACGCAACCAATGCATACATAAAGGTTATGCTTCCATAGCCCTGGTACCCATAGGCAAAAAGGACAGGATCGTTGGTCTGATCCAGTTCAACGACCGGCGTAAAGGATGTTTTACTCTCGAATCGGTTGAACTTCTGGAAGTAATCGCCTCACATATATCATCGGCGTTGATGCGCAAACAGGCCGAAGCCGAAAAAGAAAAACTCGAGGCGCAGAATCTGCAACTTCAGAAGTCCGAAAGCCTGAGTCGCATGGCTGGCTCCATCGCTCATATCTTCAACAACCAACTTGGCGTGATAATTGGTAATTTGGAACTAGCCATGATGGCGCTGCCGCTAGCAGCTAGGCAACAGACAAACCTGACCTCAGCCATGACAGCTTCCAAAAAGGCAGCGGAAATAAGTGGTCTGATGCTGACCTACCTCGGTCAATTGTTCGACAAACGTGAACCACTGGATTTCTCTGAGGTCATCCGTCAGAACATACCTGCCCTTCAGGCCTCTATGCCAGAAAATGTGGTACTGGAAAGTAATTTACCCTCCCGCGGTCCGGTTCTCAAGACAAACGCTGATTACGTAAAGCAGATACTGACCAACATAATCACCAACGCCTGGGAAGCTGTCGGTAAGAACAGTGGTACCATTTCCATGGTCATCAAAACAGTTTCTTCTGCGGATATCCAAGCAGCGCAACGTTTCCCTCTGGACTGGCAACCAAAGGATAACACCTATGCCTGTTTGGAAGTAACTGACACAGGAAGCGGGATTGAGGATAATGATATTGAGAAACTCTTTGACCCCTTTTTCTCCACCAAATTCACCGGCCGCGGCATGGGACTGGCCGTGGTACTGGGGCTTGTGCGTGTTCACAACGGGGTCATTACAGTGGAGAGCATACCAAACCGGGGGAGTAAATTCCGTGTCTATCTACCGGTTTGTGAAAACGAAGTCATAACTTGATTAAAAGTCTTCAATATTCCCTCAGGCATTTGTAATTGCCGGTTATGCTTATCTTGTCATGAAATTAATTTAACCTTGATTTTAAAGATATGTGCGTGGTACTTGATTATTGATTGCACAAGACATTGCTCAGATGTCCGAACTCTTCCACAGATAGTGTTTCTCCTCTTCGCTGACCATCAATTCCGATCAATATTAGCGCGTCTTGTAAATCAGCAGCAGACATGCTTTCCAATAATTTTGACTTTTTCAAATTATTAATCAGCATTTTTCGGCGCTGAGCAAACGCCGCCTTCACCAGGCCTGTAAAAAATATTTCATCTTGGAGATGGATAACAGGTTTATCCCTAAATACACCCCGGACAACTGCTGATTCTACTTTTGGTTGCGGATAAAAACAAGTTGAAGGCACATCCAATATTTTTTCTACAGACGCAAACATTTGCAGAATTACTGAAGGTACACCATAAATTTTATTATTTGGTACTGATACCAGGCGTTGTACAATTTCCTTTTGCAACATCAATATAAAATCACTGATGACCGAACGGCAGGATAATAATCGAAAAATCAAAGGACTGGATATATTATAGGGAACATTGCCAATAATTTTAATCTTGGAATTATGCGTTTCCGATACCGCGTTAAAATTAATTTTTAGTATATCTCCTGAATGAACTTCAACATTATCAACTCCGCCAAGTTTTTCTTTTAATACCTCAACTAAATTACGGTCTATTTCCACGGCCAATACTTTTTTTGCTTTACTGGCGATACTCTCTGTTAATACGCCGATACCCGCGCCAATTTCGACTACGATATCATCCTTAGAAATGTCGGCCATTTGAACAATTCGATCGATGACATTAGTATCGATAAGAAAACACTGGCCTAATCTTTTATTAGGTTTAATGCCATATTGATGAAGAATTTCTTTGGGCGTAGTCATAATATTTCTTATGGATGAGCGACCAGAGGCCAGCGCGATATCGCATTTAGATCCAAAGCGTCACGACGCCCGCTTTTCAACATAATCTCGCCTATTGCCGCGATCATAGCCGCATTATCAGTGCATAGGATAATCGGCGGAATGAACAAATCAATTTTGTTTTTTAATGCAGCCTCAGCAAACTTTTCGCGCAATCTGCCATTTGCCGCTACTCCACCGCAAACAACTACTTGTCTAATATCATTATCCAATACTGCCCGCATGGTCTTTTCTACCAGGACATCGACAATTGCTTCCTGATAACTTGCTGCAACATCCGGCAATTGGCTTTCTTCAAAATCACTGCCACGTTTTTTCAGCATTGTCAGCAGGGAAGTTTTCAAACCGCTAAAGCTGAAATCGACTGAATCCTTCATTGCGCGGGGAAAAGCTATCGCCTTGGGATTGCCGCTTTTCGCTATCTTATCAATCACTACACCGCCCGGATATCCAAGGTTAAGAAGCTTGGCCGCCTTGTCAAATGCTTCTCCTGCAGCATCGTCACGTGTCTGACCCAGCAATCGGAAGTCATGATAATTCTTTACAAGATAAATATTGGTATGTCCGCCCGAAACAACCAGAGCAGCGAAAGGAAATTGCGGTACTTTATCGGCAAGAAAAGCAGCGGTAATATGCCCTTCCAGATGATTAACTCCGACAAAAGGAATATTCAGTGCATAGGCCAGCGCCTTGGCCGTTGTCAATCCGATTAGCAGCGATCCTATTAATCCAGGACCTCGGGTTACCGCAATCCCTTCTATTTCATTAAGCCCGACTCCGGCATCAGACAAAGCCTGCTCAATTACAGGGTTAATTGCTTCAATATGCTTGCGTGAAGCAATTTCCGGAACAACACCGCCATATTTACTATGCGCCTTAATTTGAGAAGCAATTACGTTGGATCGCATTTTCCCGTCTTTAACCACTGCCGCGGCTGTTTCATCGCATGATGATTCAATTCCAAGAACTAACATTACATCCTTTTTCCTGCTTTAATTTTCTCTTTGCTAAAAATGAGTATTCTCTATATAAAAGCAATGACGATTTGTAAACAAACTTTTGTTCGGATTCATTTGATTGGAAAAAAACAATGGAATTTAAAACAGATTTTTTAATTATAGGCAGTGGCATTGCGGGCTTAAGTCTGGCGATTAAAGCTTCAGTATTGGGCAGCGTCGCTATTGTGACCAAAAAAGAAAAAACTGAATCAAACACCAATTATGCACAGGGCGGGATCGCCGCCGTTACCGATAAAACCGATAGTTTTTATGAGCATATTCAGGATACCCTGATTTGCGGGGCCGGTCTTTGCAAAAAGGATGTGGTTGATTTTGTCGTTAAAGAGGCACCGCCAAGAATCCAGGAACTTATTGAATGGGGTGTTAACTTCACTAAATCGGAAACACCGCCTCACCTTTATGATTTGGGTCAGGAAGGAGGTCATCACCACCGGCGGGTATTACACGCCAAAGACCTCACCGGCCGCGAAATTGAGCGTGCGCTGAATGAAAAAGTCGCTTCCTTAAACAATGTTCAAATCTATGAAAACCATATTGGTATTGACTTAATCACCAAAAAAGATGTCTCCGGGAAACAGGCTATTTGTCAGGGCGCTTATGTTCTTGATATAAATAATGGAGAAATTCATACTTATCGGGCAAAATATACGATTTTATCCACCGGTGGTGCAGGCAAAGTATATCTTATTACAACAAATCCCGATATTGCAACAGGTGATGGCATTGCCATGGCGTATCGCGCCGGCGCTAAAATCGCGAATATGGAATTTATCCAGTTTCATCCTACCTGTCTTTATCATCCTGACGCCAAGGCTTTTCTAATCAGCGAAGCAGTCCGGGGTGAAGGGGGAATTCTGAAATTAAAAAATGGTTCTACATTCATGGAAAAATATCATCCCATGGAAAGCCTCGCCCCCAGAGATATTGTCGCCAAAGCAATCGACACAGAAATAAAGCAATCCGGCGATGAATACGTACTGCTTGATATAACTCATCGCGACCGAGACTTTCTGATTGATCGCTTCCCCAATATCTACAACAAATGTCTGGAATACGGCATCGACATTACATCTCAACCCATTCCTATCGCACCGGCAGCGCATTATATCTGCGGTGGCGTTGACGTTGATCCATACGGCAAGACATCAATTCCCAATCTTTTTGCCTGCGGTGAAGTATCCTGCACCGGATTGCATGGAGCTAACCGACTGGCGAGCAACTCCTTACTGGAAGCAGTGGTTTACTCGCATCGTGTATATACAGAAATTTCCCGGCATTATGAAAAAATGAAACAAAGTGATGACTTCATCGCTCCCTGGGATGCAAGCGGGACTATGGAAAGCGATGATAGCGTCGTTGTAACGCACAACTGGGATGAAATACGAAGATGCATGTGGAATTATGTGGGGATTGTCCGATCGGATAAGCGGTTGGAAAGAGCTGCCCGCAGAATCGATCTTATTCAAAAAGAGATTCACGAATATTACTGGAACTTCAAACTCACAAAAGATCTTGTTGAACTGCGCAATATTACAACGGTGGCCAAACTGATTGTCCGGTGCGCGACACTTAGGAAAGAAAGCCGTGGTTTACACTACAATATAGATTATCCTGATACATTGGATGATTTCAAAAAAGATACGATTATTATTCGCCAAACACTCGGTTAAAGATAAAATCTAAATTCTTCAGAAAATTATTCACATTAAATATTGCCGCCAATTCATTTTTTGGCAGGTATTTAGTTACTGTGGAATCATTTTCCAGCAAATCCCGAAACTCCAAACCTTCCTGCCAGGATTTCATCGCGTTATTCTGCACAATGGCATAGGCATCTTCTCTGGTTGTGCCTTTTTCAATGAGTGTCAATAACACCATTTGTGAAAAAATAACACCATGTGTCATATTGAGATTAGAAATCATTCTCTCCGGATAGATGATAAGTTTATCCATCATATTCGTAAACCGGTAGAGCATAAAATCAAGAGAAATTGTTGCATCCGGGCCGATAACGCGCTCTACAGAAGAATGGCTGATATCCCTTTCATGCCAGAGTGGAATATCTTCGAGTGCTGCAACCGCGTAGGAGCGGACTAATCTGGCTAAGCCGGAGATGTTTTCTGAAAGAATTGGATTGCGTTTATGCGGCATCGCCGAAGATCCTTTTTGTCCCGGTGAAAAATATTCTTCAGCTTCTCTAACTTCTGTCCTTTGCAGAAGCCTGATCTCCTGAGAAAACTTATCGAGTGAAGAAGCAATAATCGCAAGCGTTGTAAAAAATTCCGCGTGCCTGTCGCGTTGAATGATCTGTGAAGACACAGGCGCAGGCTTTAATCCAAGCTTACTGCAAACATATTCCTCCACAAAAGGATCGACAAAGGAAAATGTACCGACAGCGCCTGATATTTTCCCGTAGCTGATTGATTCCTTGGCATGAACCAGACGCTGACGATTGCGCTGCATTTCCTGATACCACAAAGCCATCTTCAGGCCAAAAGTGATCGGTTCCGCGTGAATTCCGTGTGACCTGCCAATCATCAAAGTATTTTTATTTTCAAAGGCTCTCCGCTTTAAAACTATCAATAACTGATTAATATCTTCGAGTAATTTTTCGGCCGATTCTTTCAATTGAACGGCAAGCGCTGTATCCAGCACATCGGAAGAAGTCAAACCCATATGAATAAAACGTCCGTCCTCGCCTATAATCTCAGTCAGGGAAGAAACAAAAGCAATAACATCATGCTTTGTTATTTTTTCAATTTCATCAATCCGGTCAACATTGATGACAGCTTTTGCTTTAATATTTTTAACAGCATCAGCCGGAATCTTACCCAGTTTAACCATGGCCTCGCAGGCCGCTATTTCTACATCCAGCCATTTCTTATAGCGATTGTCCGGGCTCCAAATCTTTGTCATTATCTCGCGGGAATATCTTGGTATCACGTTTTTCTCCTCTAATTATTTTGATAAGAAATTGCTGTAATGGAAAGGGAGTATAGGTAATTTATAGTTTTATGTCAATGAAAAGCAAAAACGGTGTTAACACCATATGATTAAAAATTGACAAATTTGAACCGACGACATAGCATAATATTAATAATTATATGAGGAATTAAAATTTATGTCTGCATTACAGGAAACACAGCCATACGCTTTTTGGGAAGAGTTGTTTAATAGTATCACTCATGGAATTGGAGTATTAATCAGCATTGCCGGATTGGTTCTTCTGATAGTTTTCTCCCGTATATACTGGAGAAAAC
>JANXZU010000109.1 GCA_025355345.1 Syntrophaceae bacterium | reverse complement strand
CCAGCAATGGTAAGTTTGATTTTCATCTTCAGTTTTCTTCTGAAAAATTTGTCCAAATTTGATTACCAGCGGTATTTTTGCTTTTTTCAAAGGTCTCGCACTCAGCATTAGTGAGCCCCCGTGGGCAATACCGGTTTCGATGATCAGATCGGGTTTGACCTTCCAAATCACTTCCTGCATCGCCATAATGTCTTGAGGAAACTGGATGATGGGGCGACCAAGATAACGGAAGTTGTAAGTGTAACGATGGCGAGCTGATGCAAAGTTCCATTCCAACGACTGCTTTTTCAGCTGTTCATCCGCGGATAATCCTGCAATGTTCATAAACACTTCATTCTCAAATTCCTGGTTTTTATCCATGATTTGATCTCCAAATAATAGTCATCCTGGCAAATCCTGCGGCTAATCAATTCATGGATACGCTCAGGTAAGGACATGCCGTCTCTGTGCCCTATGTTTTTATGGGTTCGATATCCCGAATCAATTTTGGGATTCCCCTTTGAGTCAATAAAATTTATTTCAGAGCAGCACATTACTGACTGGGGATGCTCCTGCATCATGGACACACATTTACTGATATAAGATTTATCCCAAATGTCATCGTGCCCGGCCCACATAAAAAACTCTCCATGGGCCATTTCAAGGACCTTAATGCCGTTTGCGCCCGCACCAAGGTTAGATAAATTCCGGGAATATTTAATCCGCTTATCGATGCGAGCGTACTCCTCGCAAATATCCTTTGTAGCATCGCTTGAGGCATTATCGGATATTATAAGCTCAATATTTTCATAGTCCTGTGCAATAAGTGAATCAAGTGCCTGACGAATATAGCGTTCACCGTTATAGACAGCAAACCCTATGCTCACCAATGATGTGCTGGCGTCGTGGCCGTTTTTTATCGGAGTATGTGTGTCTGATTTAGGGCAGCTAGTTTTTTTTATCATTCAGTCATTCCTTTATCACTTCGGGCATATTCATCACAGCTTGCTGCGGGTTAGTTCATTGATTGGGTGTCCACAATGTCGTAGCACGTAACACTGAGCGATTGTTAACGCACCCTTTTCAGATACCCGTCCGGTGCGGATGTGAGAAGAATTTTGGCCTCGATATTTTTGTCAATTATAAACTCATTGTTGGTTTTTAAAAATGCCCAGACAGCTGTTTTAGGGTTGTTTCCGTGCCCCCAGGGTCTGTCAATGATCATATGAGGCGGAAGATCCTCGATGCCGGTATCAAAGACGACGCAGTAACTTCCCGGGGATACCAGGGGCGCGTATAACTCCAGCTCTCGCAGAACGTGGTCATGGGTGTGATTTGAATCCAGACAGACCATAATGGTTGCCGTACTCGCAATACTCGATTGAACCTGAAAGATCACGTCTTGCGAAATGCTTGAGCCCTCAATCATGGTAATCCTTTTGTAGAGAGGATGTTTCTCAATTTCAGCACGATTGTGTGCACGAATATCAATATCGATGCCAATGACAGTTCCTTTCCCGATCAGTTCCAGCATGGAGGCGTAAAAGATTAATGATCCTCCGTGTGCAATACCTGTTTCTATAATGAAGTCAGGTTTTATAGCCCAAATAATCTCCTGCATGGCAAATAGATCCTGAGGCATCTGTATCACCGGACGCCCAAGCCATGTAAAATTGGAAGTGTATCTGGCATAGGCTAATTCCTTTATGAAATCATCAGCACTTTTTTTAAGCGGTTTATTTTGCTTATAGGATTCGATTCTTTCGTCCCGCTCCTGACAATATTGTTCGATAGGATTTAACTGATTATTCTTCATAGCCGTTTCACCTTTTTTTCGTTTTATTCGTATCTTCGGAGAAATTGTCCGAATGATTACACTCTATACATGTCAGATTGCTCCAGCACTTCAATATCTTATCTTCGGGGAAAAAATAATGATAGTGATGTGCCGTACCTCGCGTTTTCGAATTCCAAAGATGTGAAGACTCGTAAAGCTTTCTGATGCCATCTTTAGCTGCCTCTTTATCGTTTTCATCGTGAGTATTAAAACTACACAGAAATTCTTTCCCATGAGTTCCAAGAGATTCTAAAAATAAATTTGCCGGTGATACATTCTTGCCCCTTTGCATACCTGTCCATTGTCTTTTGGTTTTTGGGAAGCGCAATGTTTCATTAAAAATGTTCTCCCAAAGGGTTATCATAAGGTTTAAAGAGTATCTTTGCAGGGCTGCCTTTCTGGCATTTTCAGACAGGCGCTGCCGCAAATCGGGATTTCTGTACAAACCTTCTATCGCTCTTACATATGATTCTTCATCTGCTGCGACTATTCCTGTCACTCCATCATCGACGATATAGCGTTCTGTCCTGTTTGCCAGAACCACAGGGGGTACGCCTGCTGCCATGCTTTCACCTAGTGCCTGTTCACATGTCCCAAAGTGGTATGGGGCCAGTGGATAGCCAAAAATATCAAACTCCGATAAATAATTGCTTACATCCTTTATCTGTCCTGTAAAGATAAAACGTTCGCCCTTTCCATATTGCATGGACTCTTTCTGGATCTGTTTTTCACTTGGACCACCGCAAACAACAAACTGGGCATCGGGTATCTTTACCCTGCTGCTCATTTTTAAAAAATGAGGGTGCATCTTGCCGTAATCAACGGTACCGATATAGCCAATATTGAATCCGGCATGCGGCTTAGGCATAACCGATGCTGTATGCTCTATTCCGCCGGTTGACCAGACTACACGCAAAGCCTTTTTTCGTTCTTCCCGCAGATTTTTTACTTCGGCCACCTCCAGGCTGAGGGGGGATGTAAACACAAATAAATCAGGGTAATTGAGGGCTGGATCGTTAAAAACGTACGGCGCGGAAAATCCCGATATATGGCTCCAAAAAATAATACGGGTGTGAGGCAGTGTTTCTCGCACCAAAAAGGCATACAGCAGGGGGTGATTCCACCAGTGTATTAAGACAATGTCGGCCTCGGCAATCGCTGCCATTATGCCGGCATGATCAGAAGACATCTTGTCCACAAGAGAAAATCCTACTTTTTCTGAAGCTGTGACAGCTTTTTCATTTGCATATTCAAGACTTATAACTTTATGTGAGAAAGCAGAGCTGCCCTTTGCTTTTTCAAGATAATTCAAAAGTACGCTCCCGACGCCGCCGCCTAAGTGGGGCGTGATATGGAGTATAGTATGATTTTTCACTTTCGGTTTTTTCATTGTCTGCGCAGTTGCATTGCTAATTATTACTGAGAATATCTCTCCTTTGGAATGGCATACAAAACACATCCAGTTCCCAACCATGAATGAAGTCTTAAAAGAAAAGCATAATCTGACAGATTTTTTATTAACAGATCAGGTAGCTGCCAAAGTCCGTTACGCTTGTGATAAGTTGTAACTGCTAAAAGGGGACGATATTTGTTCAGGGTATGCAGAGATCCCTGAAGGGCATCAAATTCCCATCCCTCAAGATGAAGCTTGATATAGGTAGCCGGAATATCCATTTCATCAAGGATCTTCACGGGTACTGTCTCTTGTGACATAGAGCTGAACTGTGAGGCGTAGTCTAGCCCGTGGTAAAATGTTGTCATACCAGATTTTTTGCCCAGTGCGCATTCAATGACCTCGACATTCTGCGTTATCGTCAAGTTATCATTGCCGAGATTGGCACGTAAAACTTTGACATTGTTTCTGTCCGGTTCAATGGCATACACTTTCAAGAACTTGTTATGAACTGCATTTATAAAGCGCAAGCTGACCTCACCATGATGTGCGCCGCCGTCCAGAAAAACTTCTTTCTCATGTAGTGTTGAAATGATCTGTGGAATAAAGAATCTGTCATCCGTGGTTACCGGTGCGCCATCAAATGCCAGCTCCTGTCTCAGACTGTGCCAGGCAATAAACTGCAAATGATGCGCCCTGGAAATATCATCTGCCCAATGATCGAGCACATATTCCGTTCCCTCCATATCATGAGCATCGAGAATTCCAGTGAACCATCCATTGCCTAGCGGGCATCTATCTATATAGGCTTCAGTAATATCATAAAAAGAAACAACGTCCTTCCATCCTTGTTTTGTAAGTGGATCGAAAATGCTTGTGTATGAATGCGTAGCTATGCAAATGACTAACAAATACTCAGCGCGATGTTCTTGTGGAACATCATCAGGTTTAAGGATGGATATTCCGTGCCATTTCGAACACCCGCTATATCGGTCAGGATTTGCATCAACAATATAGAGAAAAGGGATCCCCAGCAATTCAAAAAATCCTTTGGCCATTTTCCCAAGGTCGCCCGCACCGTAAAGTACCAACGGCTTATTAACTTTGCGAGGGGCAGCTATTGCTTTTCGGCTTGCAAGATCTCGGAACATATTGCGGGCGTCAGACACACCCGGCAAATTTGATAGTGTCATTGCAACAACTTTAGACATATTGAACATTCCTGAAATTATTTATCACGCTATTAACTTGAAGATCTTTGCATATTTATTCCATGTACTGTTGCTAGTGACCAATTTCAGGAATTCATCTCTGTGCGGCTTGATTACGGCCTCACTCTTTCCCAAACCCTCATAAACTTTTGCTAAATAATAATGCGCTAACCCATGACTGGGATATGTTTGGACAATGTTCTGTAAATATGCGGAGGCTTTTTTATAATCACCAATAGCTAAGTTATAATTGTGTACGAAATTTGCCTCAAGGTTCATCAAATAGGCTTTTTCTTCCATATACTCCGGGTCAATGTCAGGTGTTCGGATGTTACATTTTGAAGTGTTGTGTTCGCTGAAATCATCATTGATCAGGTAGCTGTTTTCTTTGCAAATCGTATATAGTCTGCTCCCAACGACCGGTACGGCCAAGTTAAAATAAATCCAATCAAATCCTATTTTAAAAATCATCTGCATTGTCTCATCCCTGTGTTTCTCCAGTTCTCCGGGCAGTCCGAGCACTATACAACAATGAACACAGATGTCATTCTTCCTCAAGATATCCACTGCGCCTTTGACCATATCCAGCTTGAGTGGCTTATCGATTATTTTCTTGAGCACAAAGTCAGAACCAGACTCCATAGCAAGCGACACTGTCGTTACGCCTGCTTTCTTTAATAACGCACCAATCTCCTCATCGATTGCGTAAATGGCCATGCCGTTGGGAAATTCGACTCTAATCTTAAACTCGCATAGCCTGCGCAAGATATCCTTGGCGCGATTTTTGTCAGCCAGAAAATGATCATCCTCTATGCCCAATACCTCCATGTTGCATGAATCAATCATTTTCTTAACTTCACCGATGACCTTTGCCACACTCATGAATCTCACTGTTTTGCCGTGTACCGAGCTGCTTGCGCAGAAAACGCAATTAAAAGGACATCCTCGTGACGTATAGATACTCAACTGCCGGCCATTTGGGCATTCAGAGAGTTTGTCGGCTTCACGCCCTTTATATTCATTCATGTCCATTAATTTATAATCAAAAAACGGTATTTCGTCGAGATCCTGAACGAATAAGGGCTGCGGATGACGTCCATCTTTAATACTATTGCGTGTAATCCAGGCAGTGCTGTAAAAAAAACAATCTTCTGTGTTATCGGCATCCAGTAATTGCTTTAGGGGGATCTCACCCTCGCCGAAACATAGGGCGTCGATATGGGGAAAATCTTTTAATATCTGAATATATAGATTAGTTGCGATTCCTCCACCCATAACGATCAGGACGTTATTCTTAACACCTTTGCATGTGACTGAAATAAGATCTAAATAATTATAACATGTATTAAATAACGCTGAGATTCCGACAACGTCAGGTTGAAATTCCGCAACTTTTTCTTTAATGATGTTTTTAATCCCCGCTTCAATATCTATGGTCGTGTTGCACATCTTGAGAGCTTTGCACAACTCGTTTGTTTATTTCTTTCCATTACCTGTTCTTTTCTTGTTTTATCTTTTGATGTGCCGGTAAATTTCCTAGTTATTCAAAGCTAATATATTGATATTATTAATAATATAGCTTGACATCGTC
>JANXZU010000085.1 GCA_025355345.1 Syntrophaceae bacterium | reverse complement strand
AAAGCGGCAGTTGAAGGCAAGCTGGCAACTCGGGCGGACGCTTCCAAGCACCAGGGTGATTTCCGCAAGATTGTTCAGGGAGTTGATGACTGTCTGGACGCGGTTATCGGGCCGTTAAATGTTGCGGCGGAATATGTTGATCGGATTTCCAAGGGTGATATTCCGCCTGTCATCACAGACAATTACAATGGTGATTTTAATGAAATCAAGAATAACCTCAATGTGCTGATCAATGCCATGCACGAAATAACAGGTGTTGCCCAGGAAATAGCCGGTGGTAATCTGGCGGTTACAGTTAGAGAACGTTCTGAACAGGATCAGTTGATGCAGGCCCTCTCTCTAATGGTGGAAAAGGTATCGGAGGTTGTGGCAAATGTTCTATCTGCTTCTGATCAGGTAGCATCAGGTAGCGAGGCTATGACGACGACTACTGAACAGCTGTCTCAAGGCGCTACAGAACAGGCAGCGTCTGCTGAAGAAGTATCATCGTCGATGGAGCAGATGATGTCCAATATCAAGCAGAATGCCGACAACGCGCAGCAGACAGAGAAGATTTCTGTAAAGTCCGCCGAAGATGCCAAAGAAGGCGGCAAGGCAGTTGGCGAAACAGTGGCAGCAATGAAAGAAATTGCTACCAAGATATCTATTATTGAAGAGATTGCCCGCCAGACCAACATGCTGGCTCTCAACGCGGCAATTGAAGCGGCGCGCGCCGGTGAACACGGCAAGGGCTTTGCGGTTGTTGCTGCCGAGGTCAGAAGACTTGCCGAGCGCAGCCAAAATGCGGCCGGTGAAATTAATCGCCTGTCGGCAACGAGTGTTCAGATTTCAGAGCACGCCGGACAGATGCTCAGCAAAATGGTGCCGGATATTCAGAAGACGGCGGATCTGGTTCAGGAAATCAGTGCTGCCAGCAAAGAGCAGGATAGCGGCGCGGAGCAGATCAACAAGGCGATCCAGCAGCTGGATCAGGTTATTCAGCAGAATGCTTCGGCTTCTGAAGAAATGTCTTCAACCTGTGAAGAGCTATCGGCTCAAGCGCAGCAGCTCCTCGAAATTATGGGCTTCTTCAAACTGTCTGATGATGGAAAAAAGGCATCACGTGGCGGAGGGTTCAAAAAGACAGCCATGAAAGCCGGTCAGCGGATGAAGATTGAACACATCGTAACGGGAAAAGCAGGTCAAGCCAGACAGGTCGTGCAGGGTAAGCCGCCACTGTCAGATAAGGCGGGAGTTGCTTTAAACATGGCCGGTGGGGCAGATAAACTCGATTCTGAGTTTGAGAAATATTAAATTGTGAAACTCCAATTCTGAAAGCTTCGTCAAGCGGAAGCTTGGCGCAGCGCCTCGGAATTGGCAAGTTAATGAGAATCAAACTTCAGGAATAAAATGTACCCTGAAGGGTATCTGCGACGCTGAAGTTTGCAAGTCGAATTATCCGCCGTTGGCGGGAAGATTTACAGCATAATGTGGAAAGGAGACTGTCAGATGACTGTATCAAAGATAACTGAGGTCAGGCAATATCTGACCTTTAAGCTGGAGGGGGAAATATTTGCTCTCGATGTAGTGAAGGTCAGAGAGATCCTCGATTACTCAAATATTACCAAAGTACCTCAAACGCCGGAGTTTATGAAGGGTGTTATTAATCTGAGGGGTTCTGTTGTCCCGGTAGTGGATATGCGTTTAAAATTCAACATGCCGCCGCAGGAAAGGACTGTCGATACCTGTGTCATCGTCGTGGAAATCACTATTGATAATGAAGCTACGGTATTGGGTGCGCTGGTGGATTCCGTTCAGGAGGTATTTGAGCTGGAGCCTACGCATATTGAAGCCGCGCCAAGGATTGGCACGAAGCTTCGGACAGACTTTATCCTGGGGATGGGCAAGCGCGAAGAGCAGTTTGTCATCATCCTCGATATTGATAAAGTGTTTTCCTCGGAAGAGCTGGAAATGGTGCAGGAGATGAAGAGCACGGTAGCGGCATAAATATGGGACGCATCGTGCGCTAATGTGTATTAATATCATGCTGCGCTGGAGCAATCCGCAGATTGCTCCATAATGTTTAAACTATTTCGGTTCAATCGGGGAAGATTGAACCAGAAGAATATTTCAGGGCATTTATCGTTCCGGAGGAGAAACTGTGTCGTAATTACCGTTTCGTCATTCCGAGCAAGCGAAGCGCGACTCTTGGGCGGTATGACCAGGTGAAAAACTATTGACTTGGCATTACCTTTCGTCTATCATGCATTATAAATGCACAATACACGAAAGTATGGAGTGTTTAAAAATGTATATTACACGCACACTCGAATTCTTCATAGGCAGGGCAGCCAGGCAATTTCCCGTTCTGCTTCTGACAGGCGCAAGACAGGTAGGGAAAACAACGTTTCTCAAGCATCTCATCCCGAAGAGCATGAAATATGTCACCCTTGATGATCCGTTAATCCTGCGTCTGGCAAAAGAAGACCCGGCAATTTTCTTTCAGCGGTTTACACCTCCTGTGCTTATTGATGAAATTCAATATGCGCCGGAATTGCTGCCATATATAAAAATGTTGGTGGATGCCAATCGCCGTCCCGGATTATTCTGGCTAACCGGTTCACAGCCTTTTGCCCTGATGAAAGGTGTTTCTGAATCTCTGGCGGGGCGCGTCGCCGTTATTGCGATGACCGGTTTTTCCCGTCGCGAACAAATGGGGCAGGGCAAAGAATCCCGGCCATTTCTGCCTGTTGCCAAAAATATTCGTAAGAATCTGGATACAAGCGGGCAACTCAAGCTCAAAGAGTTATACAACATTATCTGGCGAGGATCGTTTCCGGCAATTGCCCTGGATAAAAAAATGGATCGGAATTTATTTTACGGTTCTTATGTTCAGACGTATCTGCAGCGCGACATTCACGAACTTGCTCGCGTGGGTGATGAAATGACGTTTCTGCGTTTCTTACGGGCCGCGGCGGCGCGTACAGGACAGCTATTGAATATTACCGATTTGGCACGAGATGCCGACGTTGCCGTCAACACCGCCAAGAGCTGGCTTTCTATCTTGCAGGCATCCGGGATTTCATACCTCCTGGAACCTTACCATACAAATGTAGTCAAACGGCTGGTAAAGACTCCCAAACTCTATATTCTCGATACGGGACTTTGCGCTTATCTGACGGAGTGGTCATCGCCGGAAACTCTTGAGGCTGGCGCAATGTCCGGGGCTATTTTAGAAACATGGATATTAACGGAACTGTTAAAAGGCTACTGGCATAACGGACGCATGGCGCCTTTTTATTTTTACCGTGATAAGGATAAGAAGGAAGTTGATCTGCTCATCATACAGGACGGCACGATTTATCCTCTCGAATTTAAAAAAACGGCCTCGCCGGGAAAAGATGATGTCCGGCATTTTCAGGCTTTGGAAAGATTTAAGTTGCCTATTGGACAGGGTGGAGTTATTTGTCTTGCCGAACAGCCACTGCCGCTTACCCCATCCGCATTATCCATACCGGTAGCGGCAATCTGACAGGGAGGTCTGCGGTGAGAACAAAATGATGAAAGACGGGATTGAATTTCCCCCTTTTTAAAGTGGGATCAAGGGGGATTTTATTTGTAGGGCGCGGTCTCCGAACGCGCCGATAATCGGTCTGTTCGGGGAACAGACCCTACAATGGGGAATAGTCCCTACAATAATCAGGCCTGCAAAAAAGGATGTTAAAATGGAAAAATCATCCGGCACAAAAGAGGAATTACTCGAAGAAATTTCCGTCTTAAAGAAGAAAATTCAAAAACTGGAAAAACCGTAATCTTGTCAAAAGCAGGTTGGAAAGGAGCTATGGGAGGCTCAGGAGAAATTCCGCACTATTTTCAATGGCGCCCCGCTGGGGATCTTCTGCTCCACACCGGAAGGCAAGTTTATCGAGGTCAACCATGCTTTGGCGAAAATGCTCGGTTATGATAAGCCCGAAACAGTTCTTGAAAAAATAACCAATATTGCCAAACAAATCTATGTAAGAAGTGACGACCGCCAACCCATTGTAGATAAGCAATTGCAGCAATCCGGTATAACTCAACATTACAATCATTACCGCAGAGCGGACGGGTCTGAATTCTTCGCCAATCTGTATCTCAAAACGATCAGAGATAAAGCGGGGCAGCCTTTATATCTGGAAGGCATTGTAGAAGACATCACCGAGCGCAAACTACAAGAGGATGCGCATGAGGCGACAGCGCGCTTTATTACGCTGGTCAACACGCCAAGTGATTTACGAAAATGCATGTCCGATCTGACCTCTTCACTGCAGTTGTGGTCCGGGTGTGAGGCAGTCGGTATTCGGTTGCGCGCAGGGGACGACTATCCATATTACGAGACCCGTGGCTTTCCGCCCGAATTTGTTGACGAAGAAAATAGTCTTTGCGCGTATGATCCGGATGGCAAAATATTGCGCGACGGCTTGGGCAATCCCTTCTATGAGTGCATGTGCGGCAACATCCTCTCCGGCCGTTTCGATTCTTCCAAGCCCTTTTTTACCGCTTCCGGGAGCTTTTGGTCCAACAATACCACCGCGCTGCTTGCCAGCACGACTGATGCAGACCGCCAGACGCGCACCCGCAACAGGTGTAATGGCGAAGGGTATGAATCAGTAGCTCTTATACCATTACGCTATGGTGATCAGGTTTTTGGATTGCTGCAATTCAATGACCATCGTACAGGCCGCTTCACTTCCGGCCTGATTACCAACTTTGAAAGAATGGCGGATAATCTGGCCATTGCCCTGTCGCGGCGTAGGGCCGAAGAAGCCCTGCGGGAAAGCGAGGAACGGTTGCGTGAGTTCTTTGAACATGAGACCAGTTATTGTTACCGGATTTCACCCGATGGTATAATTCTTGACCTCAACCCCAGTGCGATGCTTGCATTGGGTTATCCATCCAAAGACGATCTTGTGGGCAAATCCATCATAACAACTGTTTATGCCCCGGCTAGTCAAGACCGGGCGCGCCAGTTGCTCTTGCGTTGGAAAGAGACCGGAAAATTGTCTGATGAAGAAATTACGATCATCACTAAGACCGGAGAAGAACGCACTGTCATTTTAAACGTTAGCGCAGTTAGAAATATCGAAGGCAGAATATTGTATTCTGTATCTATTCAAACTGATATTAACGAGCGCAAGATGGCGGAAGTGGTGCTGCGGGCTAAAATGGAAGAACTTCAGAGGTTCCAAAGGCTTACTGTTGACCGGGAATTAAATATGATTGATCTGAAGAAAGAAGTAAATATGCTCCTCAATCAAGCCGGCAAAGAAGAAAAGTATACGATCATCGACGAAAAAAAGGTTAAGGAATAAATGGAAAATGAAATAGAAAAGTTAACACAGCTGCTGCGGACACAAGGAATGAATATCTCGGTATATGAGGATTCCTTCCTGGAAAAGTCGATCGAAAAGAGATTGTCTGTTACGGGCAGCCAATCGATCTCCGGATACTGCGATTACCTGAGGGCAAACAAAGGCGAGGCAGGCTTGTTTCTCGATTCACTGCGCATCGCTTTCAGCGAGTTTTTCCGTAATCAGCTCACCTTTGCTTATCTCGAGCAGATTATACTGCCGGCGCTTATCGAAAGAAAGAAAAAGGAAAAAGAAAATGAAATCAGAATCTGGTCTGCCGCTTGCGCCGCAGGCCAGGAAGCTTACAGCATGGCGATAATTTTCGATGAGATCATGGAAAACGCAAAAGCAAACATTACCTGCCGCATTTTTGCCACTGATGCCAATCCGGCGGAATTAACCGCTGTCCAAAAAGGAATTTACCAGATGTCATCACTGGGCAAAGTGACTCTGAAAAGAATTAAGACATACTTTACCCAAAAGGGAGAAAATTTTACCATTGCCCCTGAATTAAGGGAGTATATCGATGTTTCAAATTTTGATCTGCTAGACAGTCAGGGCGTTTGCCCGCCGGTAAGTATCTATGGCAATTTCGATATTGTGCTCTGCAGCAACCTTCTGTTCTATTATAAGCCGGAATATCAAAAGCAGATTATTGAAAAAATCGGACATTGTCTTGCAACCGGCGGTTATCTGGTAACAGGCGAGACGGAAAGGGATATAGTGGCAAAACATCAGTACCGTGAAATATTTGCCGCATCGGCGATATTTCAGAAGACAGGTAATAAATAGGCGTCAGATAACAGGTAGGGGTATCCAAAGGAACTTGCGCCCCAAGGGGCGGGGAATTAGACCCCAATTTATCCCGCTCGGTCGTAGATGCCCTTCAGGGCACTTCGCCTCGGGGATAATTCCCTTGCCTGATGCAGGATAGTTCGACTTACCAATTTTGATGCGCTGCGCTTTCATAATTGGAGTCTCACTACGACCATCAAATTTCAGTGCACCTATAGTGCCCTTTAGGGTATTCGTTTCTGAAATTTGGGTCTCATTAAAGGACAACTATGAAAATTCAAGACATTAAAATTGCAACACAGTTGAAAACCGGCTTCGGGATTATTTTACTGCTTATCATCGTTCTTGGCGGCATATCCTGGTATAATAATGATCAGATGGCCTCGCGGATTACTGATCTGTATGACCATCCGCTGAAGGTCCGCAGAGCCCTTGGCGAATTGAAGGCCGATATAATTTCCATCCATCGGGGAATGAAAGACCTGTGCCTGGCCCAAAACGACAAGGAAATTGCGTCAATCCTTCAGGAAATTGATAATTACAAAGCCACTTCCTTCATCCAGTTAAATATACTTAAAGAGAGCTATTTAGGCCCTCCCGCCGATATCGAGAATACCTACAATAATTTTGTCAAGTGGAATGCCATCCGCGAGGAAACAATCCGTCTTCTTCGCTCGGGGAAAGCAAATGAAGCAAAAGCCAGCACCAAACCCGGCGGCGAAGGAGGGCTTCAGGCGAAGGTGCTTTTGGGTCATATACAGGTGATTGATAATTTCGCCATGAGCAAGGGCGATCAGCTTTATAACAGCGCCGTTGAACTGAACAATACTCTCAACAGGCAACTGTTTGTATTGTTCACTTTTATATTGTTAATTACTTTTTTAATCATCTATTTGCTGACCAGAAACATCAATCGCCCTCTGGCAGAGCTTTCCAGTGTTACGCAACTGTTCAAAGAGGGCAGGCATGACGCACGCAGTTCATATGTGTCGTGCAATGAATACGGTATGCTTTCCACCTCTTTTAACGAATTGGCCGAAACCGTTGAGACTGAAATGATTTTGAACGTGCAGGCGGCTAAACTTTCAGGTGTAATGCTAAGCGAAGACGATGCCCACCGTTTCTGCCATGCGCTATTGCGCACTCTGCTTGAACATACAGAATCGCAAATGGGCGCCGTCTATCTGCGAAATGATGAAAAAACAGAATTTGAACGTTTCGAATGCATAGGTATCGATATACATGCCGAAGGTTGTAAGCCTTTTTCAGCTATTCATTTTGAGGGAGAATTTGGCGCTGCCCTGGCAACAAAAAAAATACAGCATATAAACAGTATTCCCGAAGATAGTCGATTTACATTTTTTACTGTGGGTGGCAAGTTCATGCCCCGCGAGATCATCACCATTCCCATTGTGGCCGGAAACGAAACACTAGCAGTTATCTCGCTCTCCACGATCAAGAGCTTCAGTAAAAATAGTCTGCGTCTGTTAAATACGATTCTGAGCACGCTTTCCGCACGCATGGATGGAATTCTGGGTTACCGAAAGGTCATCGCTTTCTCCCAACAGTTGGAACACCAGAATAGAGAATTAGAAGAACAGAAAAAGGAATTATCTGCCCAGGCAGGCGAACTTACCGAACAGAACATTGAACTGGAAATGCAGAAGAAACAGCTCGATGAAGCCAACCGGCTGAAAACCAGCTTTTTATCGAATATGAGCCACGAACTGCGCACGCCACTAAACTCTGTTATTGCCCTGTCGGGTGTGTTAAACCGCCGCCTTGCTGGCAAGATGCCCGAAGAGGAATACAGCTATCTGGAGGTTATAGAGCGCAACGGCAAGCAATTGCTTGCCCTCATCAACGACATTCTTGATCTTTCCCGCATCGAATCCGGACGCGACGATATTGCAATCAGCAAATTTAATGCCAATGGCCTTATCCGGGAAGTAGTGGAACTTATCGATCCGCAGGCGAATCAGAAAAATATCACGCTTCGTTATCGGGAGGAAGATAACCTCCCCAATATAAAAAGCGATTACGAAAAATGCCGGCATATCCTGCAAAACATAGTGGCCAATGCGGTTAAATTCACTGAAGAAGGCTATGTTGAGATCACCACCCGGGCAATAGCCCAAACCATTCACATAGAGGTGAACGATACCGGCATCGGTATAGAAGAAAAGTTTCTCCCGCATATTTTTGATGAATTCCGGCAGGCCGATGCCAGCAACTCTAAAAAATATGGCGGCACCGGTCTGGGGCTGGCAATTGCAAAAAAATATGCCGACCTGCTGGGCGGCAGCATCAGTGTGGAAAGCACGCGCGGCAAAGGATCGCGGTTTACACTCAGCCTGCCGGTTAATTTTACAGCCAGCCAGACAAATGTTGAAATTATGGAAACAGGTCATCGCGAATCGGCGCCTAAATTCGTAAAAAATACGGGGATAGCAAATACAAAAGGCAAAACCATATTAATTGTGGAAGATACTGAGTCTGTCATTATTCAAATGAAGGATATGCTGGAAACGCATGGTTACAACATCATGGCGGCGCGCAATGGCAGCGAAGCACTGGAACAGATAGCCCGGAAAATTCCGGACGGCATGATCCTTGATCTGATGATGCCCGGAGTGGATGGTTTTGAAGTATTGAAATATATCCGTCAGAATGAAAAAACTGCCAGCCTTCCCGTAATTATCCTGACTGCGAAATATGTCTCAAAGGAAGAACTTTCATTCCTGAAACACAATAGCATTCATCAGCTTATTCAAAAAGGTGATATCAATAAAGATCAACTACTGGATGCGGTGGCCATGATGGTGACACCGCAAGCACAAGAGATCGAACCGCCACAGAAAATGACGGCTCCACTTTCTGTATCAGGTACTCCCGTGGTCTTGGTGGTTGAAGATAATCCCGATAATATGCTGACCATCAAAGCTCTGCTTGCAGGTTTGTGCAGTGTTATTGAAGCCAATGACGGCAGGCAGGGGATCGAGATGGCCAAGGAGAAGGAGCATCAACCACACCTAATTTTGATGGATATAGCGCTGCCCGGCATCAACGGCATTGAAGCGTTGCGGGAAATTCGAAAAGAAAAAACTTTGCGGGATGTTCCGGTTATTGCCGTTTCAGCAAGCGCCATGAAAGGTGATCGGGAGAATTTTATGGCACTTGGGTTTGATGGATACATTTCAAAACCGATTGATAATAAGTTGTTTATAAAAGTTATAAAAGAATGGATTGGGAAGTAGCATTTAAGACAGAAGGTGTGGTTTGATGGCCAAAACGTTACAGACTTAAATACCAGAGTCTCGACAGCTAAATAAAAAGGAAAATAAAAAGTGATAAAAATTCTTGCTATTGACGATAAGAACGATAACCTGATCAGCTTGAAAGCGCTTATCCTGGATGATTTCCCTGATTCCGCATTTATCGCCGCGCTTGCCGGGCCTGAAGGGATTGAGCTGGCAATAGCCCATGATCCGGATGTGATCCTTCTGGATATTGCCATGCCGGGCATGGATGGTTTTGAAGTCTGCAGACGCCTCAAGCAGGACAAAAGCTTGCGCGATATCCCCGTGGTTTTTCTTACTGCTGTAAAAGGCGATATAGAGAGCCGCGTTAAAGCCCTGGAAACAGGCGCGGAGGCTTTTCTTTCCAAACCAATTGAGGTAAGCGAACTTACTGCCCAGATCAGGGCAATGGTCAAAATAAAATCAGCAAACAGGCTAAAATCCAGTGAGCAGGAGCGTCTTGCCGTGTTGGTTTCTGAACGCACCCGTGAGCTTGAGCTAAGCCAGATGGCCCTGCTCAATTTGCTGGAAGACCTGAAAACGGAAATTGAATTCCGCAAAAAATCGGAAGAGATGTTGCGGGCAAGCGAAGAACGATACAAACTCATCACGGAAAACATGACGGAAGGTGTCTTGCTCGCGGATATGAATCTGAACGTGAAATTCAGGACGCCATCAGCGTCTAAAAAGCTTGGCTACACCTGGCAGGAACTTCAGTCAATTCCCCTTGAACGTCAATTAACTAAGGAATCTTTTGAGCGCCTCATGAAGGTGGTTGCTGATGAATTAACCACGGCAAGGCTTGCCGATCCCAACATTGAAATCAACGTAATAATCGATCTTGAATTTGTCCGCAAGGACGGTTCGACCTACTGGAGTGAATATTCGTTTAAGGTTCTAAGGGACAACGAGGGACGCCCGACGGACATTCTTGGGGTTGGCCGTGACGTCACAGACCGCAAGCGCTCCGAGCAGTCACTTTTGGAAAGCGAACAAAAATTTATGGCAGCTTTCAACGCCAATCCGATTCCCGTCGCTATTTCCACAATCCAGGAAGGCCGCTTTCTGAATGTGAACGATGCTTTTATGAAGTCATTTTCTTATTCTTCGAAAACTGAAATCATCGGGAAAACTTCAGTGGAGCTGGGGCTTTTTGCTAATCCCTCTGATCGTCAATCCATGAGGAAAGATGTGGAGGAAACGGGCAGAGTTAATAATCGAGAATTGAAAATGGTAACCAAAGACGGGCGCGTTCTATATTTGTTGTTTTCCGCTGAGCCGGTATTAATCAGCGTTCAGCAGTGCCTGCTTACATCTGCGGTGGATATCACCGAACTGAAAAAGGCCGGGGAAGAAAAACAGGCACTCGAAGAACGTCTGAGTCGTGCCGAGAAGATGGAAGCGTTGGGACTTCTTGCCGGCGGTGTCGCCCATGACCTCAACAATGTGCTGGGCATAGTTGTAGGCTATGCGGAACTGCTCCTGAGTGAGGTAGATAATGAAAGCCCACTGAGAGAAGATGTGGTCACTATTATGGACGGTGGCCATAGAGCGGCGGCAATAGTGGAGGATATGCTGGCTTTGGCCAGAAGAGGCGTCGCCGGCAGAAAAATACTGAACATCAACAAACTTATTAATGATTTTAAGAAATCACCGGATTGGAATAAACTGCTTTCCTATCATCCTGATGTTAAAATTAAGACGGAGCTGGAGCCGGATCTTTTGAACATCTCCGGTTCTTCCGTCCATCTGATAAAGACATTATACAATCTGGTTTCCAATGCCACTGAAGCCATGACCAAAGGCGGCACATTAACCATTAAGACAACCAATCAGTATATAGATAAGCCTATTTCCGGATATGACACTATCCGTGAAGGAGATTATGTTGTCCTTTCCATATCCGATGAGGGCGAAGGAATCTCAGAGACAGACATCAAACGTATCTTTGAACCATTCTACACCAAAAAGATTATGGGCAGAAGCGGCACAGGACTGGGGTTATCAGTTGTCTGGGGAACGGTTAAAGATCATCAAGGATATATTGATGTTCAAAGCGAGGAAGGAAAAGGAACTACGTTTACCCTGTATTTTCAAATTACTCGAGAAGATATCGCAGTGGATGATATTGCCGTATCCCTGTCTGAATATATGGGCAAAGGTCAATCTATTTTGGTAGTAGATGATGTAAAGAAACAAAGAGATCTGGCGTCACGCATGCTCAAGTCACTCAATTATAATGTCGCCAGTGCTGCAAGTGGCGAAGACGCGGTAGAGTATTTGCGGGATCACAAGATTGATCTTCTTGTTCTGGACATGATTATGGATCCGGGCATGGATGGACTCGATACTTACAAGAGTGTGCTGAAAATTCATCCCAAGCAGAAGGCAATCATTGTCAGCGGATTTTCGGAATCCGATCGCGTGCATGATGCCCAGGCACTAGGCGCCGGTGCCTATGTCAAAAAGCCTTATGTCATAGAGAAGCTGGGGATGGCAGTGAAGAAAGAATTGGTGTATAAATAAGTAGGGTAGGCGTAATGATCCGGCCTACGGTAAAAAGAGGATTTATAAATGGAAAAATCATCCGGCACAAAAGCGGAATTACTCGAAGAAATTTACGCCTTAAAGAAGAAAATTGAAGCGTTAGAGCATACTGTGCCTAAGCATAAGCAGATGGATGATGCGCTGAAGGAGAGTGAGGAAAAGCACCGCATCCTGTTAGACGAATCCCCCGATCTCTTCTTTTCCCTGACTTCCGCCGGATTGTATCGCTACGCCAACCGCGCCTTTGCCGAGGGCGTAGGCAAACCGATCGAAGAGATTATCGGGCGGACGATGTGGGATGTCTTTCCCAAAGATGAAGCAGACAAGCGCTTTGCCGCGTTGAGTCAGGTTTTTCACACAGGCGGGGAAAAGGTTGTCGAAAGTCGCGTTCCCCGGCCGGATGGAGACTGTTTCTATATTACCACAATCACCCCGGTCAAGGATAAGCTAGGCAATGTGGAGATAGCCATCTGTTCCTCCAAGGACATCACCGAGCGCAAGAAGACGGAAAACGTATTGGCCTTCCTGGCGCAGTCCAGCTCCAATCCAGCATCAATCGACTTCTTCCACTCATTGGCACAGTACATCTCAGAAGCGCTCGATATGGGGTTTGTTTGCATCGACCGGCTCGACGGCGACAATCTGACTGCCCATACAGTAGCCGTTTATTCGGACGGAAAGTTTGAGGACAACGTGTCCTACGCGCTCAAGGACACTCCCTGCGGCGAGGTGGTCGGGAAACATGTCTGTTGTTTTCCCGCGTCGATCAAGAATCTATTCCCGAATGATGCGGTGCTGCAACAAATGGAAGCTGAAAGCTACATCGGCGTTACCCTGTGGAGCCATGATGGACGCCCTATCGGATTGATTGCGGTCATCGGAGCTCGGCCGCTGACTTATCGGACGCAGGCGGAATCCCTGCTTAAATTGGTGGCAGTGCGTGCAGCGGCCGAGTTGGAGCGCAATCAGGCGGAGGCCGCCCTTTTGGCGAGCGAGAAACGTTTTCAATCGCTGTTTAATAATATGAGCGATGGCGTGGCCGTCTACAAAGCCATGGAAAACGGTGAACATTTTATTTTTGTTGATATTAATAAAAAAGGTGAAGAACTAAACAATGTATGCAAGCCGGAAATAATCGGTAAAAGCGTTGAGGAAGTGTTTCCCGGTATAAAAGAGATGGGCCTGCTGGAGGTGTTCAAGAAGGTGTGGCAAACAGGAGAGCCGCAACAATACCCGGTATCTCTTTACTATGATGGTCACCTTGCGCAATGGTTTAAAAATTATGTGTACAAATTACCTTCCGGTGAAATCGTTGCTGTCTACGATGATGTTACCGAGGCCATGCAGATGGAGCTTGCGCTGCAGGAGAGTGAAAAAACGCACCGGGCGCTGATTGCCGGGCTGCCCGACGTGGTGATGCGCTTTGACCAAAACGGGAGACATCTTTTTGTTTCAGAAAACGTCAGTAATGTTGTTGAACTTCAGGCCGCGCAGTTTATCGGCAAGACTCATCGTGAACTGGGTTTTTCCGAAGCCCTGTGCCTTTTCTGGGAGGAAGCCATCAATGGAGTGTTTAACAGCGGCAAGCCTTTCGAGACAGAGTTCTCCTTCGAGAGTATAAAAGGTCCGGCAATTAACAACTGGCGGTTAATTCCGGAACTAAACGCGCAGGGGCAAATAAATTCAGTTCTCTCTCTGAGTAGAGACATCACCGCCCACCGCCGGAGCGAGCAGGATTACCGCACGCTGTTTAATGAGATGCTGGACGGTTTCGCACTGCATGAGATCATCTGCGACGAGCAGGGCAATCCTGCCGACTATCGCTTCCTGGCCGTAAACCCGGCCTTTGAGCGCATGACCGGTTTGAAGGCGGAAGTCATCGTTGGGCGCACTGTTCTGGAGATAATGCCCGGTACCGAGCTGCACTGGATTAAAACTTACGGCAAGGTAGCCCTCACCGGCGAACCGATATTATTTGAAAACTATGCAGCCGAACTAAAGAAGTATTTTGAAGTGAGGGCATTCCAGCCGGCACCCAGGCAGTTTGCCTGTATCTTCGCCGATATCACCGACCGCAAGTGTGCCGAGGAAGACAAACGCGAATTGCAGGAACGCCTGAATCGTGCCGAGAAGATGGAAGCACTGGGGACATTGGCAGGTGGTGTCGCTCACGATCTAAACAATGTTCTGGGTGTTGTGGTTGGCTATGCGGAACTGTCACTTGGCAGCGTGGATAAGTCCAGTCCACTCAGGCGTAGTCTGGAGAATGTTATGAATGGCGGCCTGAAAGCTTCAGCTATAGTAGATGATCTGCTGACTTTGGCCAGAAGAGGCGTCCCCGGCAGAAGCATTATTAACCTCAACAAAATCATTGCCGATTATCAAAAGTCACCGGAGTTTGATTATTTATCCTATCATCATCCCACCGTAAAGATAAAAACCGATCTGGACCCTGAACTGCATAACATTTTAGGTTCTTCCGTCCATCTTGGTAAATCGCTATACAATCTGGTCTCCAATTCCCATGAGGCCATGCCCAAAGGCGGTACATTGAGAATCAAGACTACCAATCAGTATCTGGACAAACCGACTTCCGGCTATGATACGATCAAAGTGGGTGACTATGTTGTTCTTTCCGTATCCGATGAGGGCGAAGGAATATCAGAGACAGACCTCAAACGCATCTTTGAGCCGTTTTATACCAAGAAGATTATGGGTCGCAGCGGAACTGGTTTGGGACTGGCGGTTGTCTGGGGTACAGTTAAGGATCATAACGGATACATCAACGTGCTCAGTGAAGAAGGCAAAGGAAGCACATTTACCCTTTATTTTCCCATAACGAGGGAAGAAGCTCCCGCTGCAGCTGTTGCTGTGGCAATTTCTGAATACATGGGGCAGGGTGAATCCATACTGGTGGTGGATGACGTAAAGGAACAGCGCGACCTTGCGGCACGTATGCTCAAGTCACTCAATTATAATGTATCTTGTGTAGCAAGCGGTGAAGACGCTCTCGAATACTTAAAGAAACATAAAGTTGATCTCATCTTACTGGATATGATTATGGATCCCGGCATGGATGGGCTGGATACTTATAAGGGCATTTTGGCGATTTGTCCAGATCAGAAGACGATTGTCGTCAGTGGTTTTTCGGAATCTGATCGTGTGCATGATGCCCAGGCACTGGGCGCCGGTGCCTATGTAAAAAAGCCCTATGTCAAGGAGAATCTGGGGCTGGCGGTGAAGAAGGAGTTGGAAAAAGGCTAAAGGAAAAAAATTACTTTCCCCCTTTTATTTGTGCCCGGCATGGTATAAAGTGGGGATAAAAAATAACAACGCCGGGGAGACTCGGTCTGCAATGCAATGATTGATCATTAATGATGACAACCAGTGCCGAGGAAGGAGGCAATTATGAATTTGGAAATTCCGATTATTCTTTGTGTTGATGACGAAGAATTGAACCTCAAGCTTTTGAAAGCAATACTGATTAGCAATGGCTTTCAGGTGATTTGCGCTTCAAACGGGATAGATGCTTTGCTGAAGATTAATAGTCAGCACATCGACCTTTTAATTTCAGACATCACAATGCCGGGGATGGACGGTCTTGATTTGTGCCGGAAGGTTAAGGAAGACCCAAAGCATAGTGATATACCGATTGTCATGGTTACCGGGTTGGCTTCCCATGAAGATCGTATTCGCGGTATCGAAGTAGGAGTAGAGGAATATTTTACAAAGCCTTTTAATAAATCGGAACTGCTCGCGCGGATAAAAATCCTGTTAAAGGTGAAAAAACTGAGCGACGAACGCAAGCGCGCAGAGGAGGCACTGCAAAAAGCTCACGACGATCTGGAATCCCAGGTTACATTACGAACAGCTGAGTTGGCCAAAGCCAACGAAGTGCTGCAAGCAGATATAGCTGTACGTGCTCAGGTTGAGGAGAAACTTCAACATACCCTGAACAGTCTTCGCAAGGCGGTTAGCATGACTATTCAGGTTCTGGTATCCGCAATTGAAGTAAGAGATCCATACACCGCCGGTCACCAGAGACGCGCGGCAAATCTGGCCCGCGCCATTGCCACCGAGATGAGGCTTCCCGCGGATGATGTTGAGGGTATCCGTATGGCAGGTTACATCCATGATATCGGGAAACTGTCGATCCCGGCGGAGATTTTGTCCAAGCCGACAAAACTCTCCGCAATTGAGTTTTCTTTGATTAAAGAACACTCCCAAAGTGGATACGATATACTCAAAGACGTGGAATCTCCCTGGCCGCTGGCGGAGATTATCTATCAGCACCATGAACGGATGGATGGCTCCGGTTATCCAAGAAGGCTAAAGGGGAATGAAATTATTATTGAGGCGCGTATCCTCGCCGTGGCCGATGTGGTTGAAGCCATGGCCTCACACAGACCATATCGTCCCAGCCTGGGTATTGAGCTGGCTCTGGCAGAAATAGAGAAGAACAGAGGAATATCCTACGATGGTACTGTTGTAGATGCCTGTATAAGATTATTTCGGGAAAAAAGTTTTAAACTTGAAGCATGAAGACTGAGGAAATATTGTCAATATACATGAGGAATGCGTTTTGGTAAATTCAAACGAAGGGATGTCGACTCAAACCATGACTGATCAGGAATTCGCCCGTTTCGGCGATTTTATTGAAGGACAGTGCGGTATCAAAATGCCTCTGGCCAAGAAAACTATGCTGCAAGGTCGCCTGCAAAAGCGCTTGCGCGTTGTAGGCTTTGATTCCTATACTGCCTATGCCGATTATGTGTTTAGCGCGAAGGGGAAAGAAGAAGAACTCTACCATATGATTGATGCTGTAACCACAAACAAGACGGACTTTTTCCGTGAATCAAAACATTTTGATTATCTATGGGATGTGGTTTTGCCATCTTTGAAAAATGAAGCAAAAACCAGTGGCTGGAAAAAATTAAAGTGTTGGTCTGCCGGATGTTCCACCGGCGAGGAACCTTACACTCTGGCCATGGTCTTAAGTAATTTTTCCGAAAATAATTCTGCCTTCAATTTTTCTATTCTTGCCACGGATATTTCCACAAAAGTATTAGAACTTGCCAAAACGGCTATCTATCAGGAAGAGAAGATAGAACCGATTCCCATGAATTGTAGAAAAAAATACCTACTGCGCAGCCCCAGCAAGCCTGTTATGAGAATAGTGCCGGAATTGAGATCATGCATGCAGTTTATGCGTCTTAATTTTATGGATACAGAATATATGTTGCCGGACATCATGGATATAGTTTTTTGTCGCAATGTGATTATCTATTTCGACAGGCAAACTCAGGAGAATATTCTGAATCGGATTTGCAGACATCTGGTTTCAGGCGGTTATCTTTTTATGGGCCATTCAGAAACTCTCAACTCAATGAATTTGCCGCTTAGACAGATTTCATCATCGATATACAGAAGGCACTAAGGGATACCTGGTTTATGGCTAAGAAGAAAATTCGCGTATTAGTAGTCGATGATTCCGCGGTGGTCCGTCAAACGCTGATAGAGATTATCAATTCCGATGCGGAGCTGGAGGTTATGTCGTCTGCGGCTGATCCGTTTATAGCAGCAGAGAGAATGCGCGATGAGGTGCCGGATGTTATTA
>JANXZU010000087.1 GCA_025355345.1 Syntrophaceae bacterium | reverse complement strand
GCTTGGTTTTTCGGCACTTAGCAATAGTTCATCATTGAAATCATTATTACTCATAATATTTACTTTTCCGTGTCCGCGTAGATGTGAGGATTATATTTGTAAGGATTCTTTTTAATGTCCTTAAGCATTGACAGCGTCAGTTTTTGTGAAAAATTAGCCGCGGAAAGGTAAGCCAGTAAATTATTTTTGAAAGTATTAATCAACTCTTCGCGCACGGCATCTTCATTTTCCTTAGGCACAATAATTCTTTCCGCTTTGTGATTGTAAGTGAGTTCTTCACCAAAGATATTTTTTAGCTGATCGTAGTCGCAAGCGTCGGCAAAATAAGACCTATCCAGATTGATTTTGATTTGCATGGATAATTCTACTTTCACTGTTTTTGCTGCTATAGCGCGTGATAAGTCGAAAATTTTTAACGTCAATCCGTTGCTAAGCTTTATTTCTTCTAATATTTTCATTTGTGATTTATCCTGTATAGTATTTTCAAGGGAGTTGTCCTTATCATTTTTGCGCTTGACCTGCAACGCTAATCCTTCTATTGTGAAACTCCAATTCTAATGAAACTCAGATATTATCCCGACACGGGATGTCGTATCTTTGACATTGCCTGCGGCTTTTTTCTGGTAGCTCCACAAGTGCAGTGCAGTAATATCTGTAAGTTGTAATGAAACTCAAGTTTCAGAAACGTAGTGAACTGAAACTTGTAAATTGAATTATCCAAACCTGATATATCGGGTTTGGAAATTATCCCACGTGCGGAGCTAAGTGGGACTATAATAGTAATGAGACCCAACCTTGCGCTGATCCTTGATTCTTGCCTTTGTTTATTCTCTTAACGAAAAACACAGAACAAAAACAAACTGATTCGATAAAATTTTCTTGACGTAAATCATGAAATGTTATTTAAGAAAACACGATTGAGGTATTTTGGTAATCATTTTGAGCACGCATAAAATAAAAACGAAATAATGGCATACAGCATGCACAGACAGACAGACAGATTTAACCTTATTGGTCATTGCGAAACGCCTCTCAGGCGTTGTGGCAATCTCTGTTTCCAAACTTTTTTTACCCGGAGGAGCGAGATCATTATTCCGCTCCTCTTTTAATATTAATATCAACCATAAAACCCATGAATCCGCTAAGGATACATGGGTTTTGTTATTTTAAAAAAAGAGAGTGAAAGAATGAAAAAAATGTATATGTTATTAGCGGTAGTATTATTCATGGCTATTACTGGTTGCGGTAGTGGGGGGGGTGATGCCGCACCGCCTGCGTTATCATCGGAGAAGGCTATAACCGCGTTTAACTTTGCCAGTCCTGCGGCAACAGGTACGGTTACTGAATCAACTCATACCATTGCGGTAACAGTGCCGTTTGCGCCGGACGTAACTGCTCTTATCCCGACAATCACCATTTCTGCCGGCGCAAGCATCAGCCCTGATACAGGCGTAGCCAATAACTTTACCACGCCTCGGACATACACAGTAACAGCGGCAGATTCGACAACACAGGATTATGTGGTGACGGTGACAGTGTCCGGTGATTATACCTCAGCCAACATCGGCACATTAAAATATGTTCCCGCCGGAAGCTTCCAGCGCGATGCCACAACTGAAAACATCAGCACAATAACAACAGCATTCCGCATGAGCCAGTACGAGATCACCCAGGCGCAGTACGTGGCGGTAACAACTGCTACCAACCCCAGTTGGTTTAGCGGTGATACATTGCCGGTAGAGCAGGTGACGTGGTATGATGCTATAGAATTCTGCAATGACTTAAGCATAAGCACGCTGGAAGGATTGACGCCAGTATATACCATAACCAGCCGAATCCCGAGTGATGGCAGCCATCCGATAACCAGCGCTACAGTAACCGCCAACTGGGCTGCCAATGGTTATCGCCTGCCGACGGAAATGGAATGGATGTGGGCGGCAATGGGCGCCACAAGTGACAGTTCCAATGGATATACCGGAACAGGCACAAACACTACAGGCTATACAAAAGGCTATGCCGGCAGCACAGAAGCAGGCGGCACGCAGGCAAATATTGGAAACTATGCCTGGACATCGGGAAACGCCGGCTTAACTACTCACCAGGTAGGCACAGCGGGTACAACGGGACATCCTAATGAACTAGGCCTTTATGACATAAGCGGCAATGTTTGGGAGTGGGTTTGGGATTGGAATGATGACTACCCTAATGGAGCGCTGGCCTCGAACACGGCTGCTGGCAGGGGAGCGGCTTCGGGCACGAACCGTGTCTTACGCGGCGGCTGTTGGGACAGCGTTGCGTCTCGCGCCGCGGTTGCTAATCGTGGCTACTACTACCCGAATGTCGAGTACAACGGTATCGGTTTCCGGGTGGTGCGCCCCTGAGTTCTGCAGAGCAGGCCTCGATTTCCATTAGCGCTGAAGGCGTCAAGCCGTAAGCGCTTAAGGAAATCAAAGACCTGCGTGAGGTTTTGTTTTGAAGGGCTGGTAAGTGCTGGTTCAATCTTGCAGGGGGTGTTGCCCAAATGATATCCATTTGAGCGGCCATTCGAAACGTTTTAGCTGATAAATCTTGGCGAAGCTGAAGAGTAGCGATTACAAGTGTTTGAGCCAAAGGCGAGTTTTGTAATCGCCTGAAGCAAGCCTTAGATTTATCTAAAACGTTTCCTGGCTTAGCGAAAAGGATATTTGGGCAACAGAGCGTTGCAGATTGAATCTAAACATTTCGGAAGCAATCAGCATGATTGCTCCAGCAGCAGCCCTGCGGCATGCGCCTAAGCATCTGCAGAACCAGCCAGCTTCCTGCGGCACTATAGCCGCGAATATTGAGTTACACCTTCCTGCCGGTACCAAACGGGAACGCCGGAAGGTGTTTTTTGGTTTTAAGGGACAGCGTCCTGTTATCTCTACGAACTCAGCTTAAAAAATCCTTATTCCCGTTTCTAATATCTATTTAACAAGGTAATCGCTAGCGTTGAAATCTTCCGGCCGGAAAGGCATCGGGGAAATATCGCTGTTGACCTGTAATGAAAATTTACGGATTTTGCTTCTGTCTTCAAATCGGTCCCCTGCAAAATCGTCTGAAACAATTGCCAGGTCAATATCACTCAACTCATCAAACTTCCCGCTGGCATAGGAACCGAATCACTGGTATAAAACACCGCAGCGTGCTCACGGAATCTGTTTCCAAAGCTTGCTTTGGAGTTCATACTTGTGATAAATGGCGGCAAGGTTGAAATATTTAAGGAAAGAGGAAGTATTATGGACGAAGCGAACGCGATTTTACTTTTATCATGCCAGGATCAGAGGGGGCTTGTTGCCAGGTTATCTAATTTTATTTTTCAGAATAACGGAAATATTGTTCATGCCGATCAGCACACTTCCAAAAGTGGTAAGTACTTTTTTATGCGTATCGAATGGGAACTGAAAGGTTTTGCGCTCAGTCGAGAGGAAATTCCAGTTGTCTTTGCGCCTTTAGCCAGGCAGTATGACATGAAATGGGATTTGCATTTTTCTGATTATGTGCCACGAATGGCAATTTTTGTTTCTAAACATCTGCATTGTCTGCACGATCTTATACTGCGTCGGCACATGGGAGAATTAGGCGCTGGAATTGAAGTGGTAATCAGCAATCATCCTGATGCGCGCGAGCTTGTGGAACAGTTCGGGTTGAAATATTACCACTTTCCGATCTCAGAGAAAAACAAGGATCAGCAGGAAGTATGTGAGTTGGAACTGCTTCAGGAAATGAAGATTGATTTGGTTGTTCTGGCGCGTTACATGCAAGTTCTAAGCGGTAAATTTCTGGAAAATTACGGAAGTAGAATAATTAATATCCATCATTCATTTTTGCCCGCGTTTGCCGGAGGCAATCCTTATCAGCAAGCCTATGACCGCGGCGTGAAGATTATCGGAGCAACAGGCCATTATGTGACCCAGCAGCTCGACGAGGGACCGATCATCGCGCAGGATGTTATCAAAATCAGCCATCGTGATACTATTGCCGATATTCAGACGAAGAGCAAAGATTTGGAAAGAGTTGTGCTGGCGAGAGCTTTGCGTCTGCATCTGGAAAACAAAATACTGTTTTACGGATCAAAGACAATTGTCTTCGAGTAGCGGCTTTGTAAAAACTCATATGCTGCGTTACGCTTCATCCTTCGGCGTTGCGGCGTATACAAAAATACGTCTCACTTCTCAGGACTTGCGTGCCTTGCCTCTGAGGCTCGTGTGCCCTTAAGGGTATTTTACAAATCCGTTAAACTGTGATTGGGAGTGATTAATTAATAATGTCAGAAAATTTTATTGTTCTTTGTCAGCCTGACGCGGGTAAATCCTGCGGAGCTTGCTGCGGTCTTTACAACTACGTGGATAGTTCCAGATCTTCTCTTGAACAGAGATTACGTTCGCGCACAAAGCGCTTTAGGGAGATGGTCAAAAATCCGGCTGATGTGGAGTGTTATGCAAGCCAAACACTTGCCACTGAAGATTTTGCCAAGAGATACGAAGTAATTTATTGTTGTGAATATCTGGGCTTTTTGGACGGGCAGGAAAAGAAAGTAGGGTGCCTGTTGCATCCCCAGCAAAATTCCGGTATCGATTTGCGTACCTGCTCTTTTTACGGGCAGGAAATCTGTGCCGGACATATTTGTCCCAGCCATCATTTCATTCCGCAGAATCAATCGCAAATTCTGATAAAAATAATTGATGACTGGTATCTTTACGGTTTGTGTCTGACAGATATTGATCTGGTGAAGACTTATTTTCGCCTGATTGCCGACAGGATTGGTGAGGAACTAAAGCCAGAGTTATTCAATAACGAATCTTTAAAAAATATTGCTATGGAATATTTCAATTGGAAAATTACCTGGCCCTTTCGTTCGCCTGAAACCAACAGGTTGGGTAAGTATTACTTTGACGGATCGCAATACATGATCAGCTATATTGACTATGCAAAGTTCGACAAAGAGCTTTCTGTGCTTGATCCAATCTTCCTGAGCCTTTCCTCTTCTTTTCAAAATGCAGCCGAAATTGAGGCGGCGGAAAGTTTGGTCTGGTCAAATATTGATAGTTTCATTTATGTCTATCGGAGCCATCGCTGATTTTTCATTGACAGATAAAGCTTATATTGAGTATTATATAAAAACTATCAATTTGTAGGGATGTGTTAAATGAACGAAATGTCCAAGGAAATAATTTTTTCTCGAGCAGTCATTCAAAAGAGGGTGCAGGAAATAGCAGATCAGATATCCAAAGATTATGTGGGAAGTGATCTGGTTGTCGTTGGCATTCTCAGGGGTGCATTCATTTTTATGGCTGATCTGATTCGGATGATGAACATTCCCTGCAAAGTTGATTTTGCGCGTGTGGCCAGTTACGGCGCGGGGGCTGAAAGTTTCGGCAAAGTCGTAATGACTAAAGATATTGAAACCTCCATTCGTGGACGGGATATTTTGATTGTTGAAGATATAATTGATACGGGCTTGACCATGCAATATCTTACAGGGTGGCTTAGTGAAAGAAATCCCCGTTCAATTAAGGTCTGCGCCTTTTTGGATAAGCGTAAAAAAAGAAAAGTATCTTTTCATGCTGATTATGTGGGTTTCACAATTGATGATGGATTCGTGGTTGGTTATGGGCTGGATTTTGACGAAAAATATCGATTTTTGCCGGATGTTTATGTAATAAAGCAGTAAAGAAAAGGGCAGTTAATGATTATCCGTTGTCGACAATGCCGGACAAAATATACTTTTGATGACGTACTGATGCAGGGCGATGGCGTCTGGATGCGTTGCAGCCGTTGTCAGCATGTCTTTTTTCGTGACAATCCATTGATAGTAAAAAGGCCGAATGAATCGTCCATGAATAAGGAATCTGTTCTTACGCAGGATGCCGCAATCGCGCAGGGAGAGGAAGAGTTTTCTTATGAAGCAATGCTTACGTCCGGTAAAGATGCCGATGTTATCCAGTTTCTGGATAATGTCATGGAGGAAAAAGATAATAATAGCAAAGAAACGGAATTTGACACAGGCAAACCGGGTACAGAAGATATACACAATGATTATTATATAGCCGCACCAGTTCTAGAAGAGGCAGGTGAACTATTAAAAGGTAAGGATAAGGAATTTAAACAAAGAAAAACAGCAGGCTCGAAAGGTTTCTGGCAAAAATGGAAGATCACGCTTTGGTCTATTTTAGTTATTTTAGTTATTCCCTCTATAATCTATTTTTTAATTTTACCCCAATATGGCGAGCGTTTTAAAAAAATAGCAAATTATTATTTTGGCGCAACGGAACCGGAGCGGAAGGATGTTGTTACAGGGCAGGTTAAATTAGAAGATATCCGGCAAAGAGTGTTGAACAATTACATTATAGGTCAGATTCGCATTGTGGAAGGTACGGCCGTGAATCAGGCTGATTATCCTATCTCCCGCATAGTAATTAAAGGCGAGATTGTTGATGCTTATGCCGTGGTTATTAGCGAGCGTGCAAGCTTTGCCGGGAATATACTGACGGATGAAGAACTAACGACTCTGTCTGAGGAAGAGATTTTAAGGAGACTAGCAGAGCCTTCAGGGCGCAATAATTCGAATGATAAGATCTTACCCAACGGGCATATACCCTTCATGATCTTATTTGCTCACGAACCGCCCGGCCTGATTAAGACGACTTTGACGACAATAGGTGCCGAACGCCTTCTTTAAGCTAATACCATTCGCTTTCGTGGGCTAACTTTGTTGGCATCGTCGTCGGCTTCCTCAGCGTATGAAAATATACGCCTCCGGTGCCTCCTCCTTTCCACTGCTTAAGCAGGATAGTTCAACTAGCAAATCCCCAATCACTGTGTTTTTGGGATTTGAGTTTCACTACCGCCTCGTTATCCTTTGAAATCGAATGGTATTAATAATCATTAATATTTACTATAAGGAGAAATATAATTGCGATACGAAGGAAACATATTCCGTCCATTTAGTGAAGCCAACAGCTACCTTCTTCAGTGTACTATAGGCTGTTCCAATAATCAGTGTACTTTCTGCGGCATGTATAAAGACAAAAAGTATCGGGTACGGCAAATTCCAGAAATTATGGAAGATATAGCCATGGCCAAAGATTCCTATGGCGATCTGGAAAAAGTATTTCTCTGCGATGGTGATGCCATTGTCCTGGAAACAGATACGCTTCTGGCAATTGTTAAAAAGCTTTATTCAACATTTCCATCACTGCGCCATGTGGGAAGTTATGTCGGGCCTCAGAGCACCTTGTCCAAATCGATGGAAGAACTCAAAGCGCTCAGGGCTGCGGGTTTTACCAAGGCCTATATCGGTGTGGAAACGGGTGATGACGACCTTCTAAAAAAAGTAAAAAAAGGGGTTGGTTATGAGCAAATGCTGCAAGCAGGACGGAATCTTGTCGCAGCGGATATTAATCTGTCGGCAATGGTTTTACTGGGACTTGCGGGCAGAGGAGAGGCATCAAGAAAGCATGCCCTGGCCACGGCAAAAATCTGCAATGAAATGAAACCGCAATACCTGGCAGCGCTCACCGTTACGCCTGTGCCCGGCACTGTTTTATACAAGCAAGTGCAAAAAGGTGAGTTTGAATTATTAGATCCCTTTGAAACCATCGAAGAAATGAAGCAAATATTTGAGAACATTACAGCCGATAACCTGAAATTTGTCGGTACTCACGCCTCCAATTATCTGCCTATCACCGGCACCCTCCAAAAGGATAAAGAAAAGATGATCAAAACGGTCGATGACGTTCTCAAAAGCAGGGACGAGCGTTTAATTCGCCCGGATAATATGCGCGGGTTGTGAAGAGGGATCTTCTGGCCTTGTCACGCATTAGCGGATCTGATCATTCAACGAACAAAAATAATTGGGGGTGGCATTGAGGACTACATTTTGTGTTAATATTTCCTTGACATGCAAGTGTGGATACCCTATTCTCAATTCTAATGAAAGCAAGTTCTTATCAAAAATAACAAGCAGCATACCCTATGGACGTTACAATAACCGGAAATAATAATTCGAACAGGCTTGCGGACATCAAGAAAATCCTGTCCGGCCTAATTCGCCATGCAACCGACACCCGTTTGAGGAAGCTTGTCGATTGCCAGGAAATCGAGGTGTGCGAGCTTGAAGCCGATTTTGTTCCCGGCAGGATACTGGCCAACAATATGGCTTTTATCCTGATTTCCGGCGATCTGATCAGGGTTACCTTTAAGACGCACTTCAACACCGATGCGGCCAAGAAAATTGTTTTCCGGGGGGATGGCGGCACTGTCGCGCGCAATGTTTCAGAAAGGGAGGTTTTCGATTTTGTAAAGGAGTATTGCAATCTGGTGGCCGGCAATATGGTGTCTCTGTTTGGAGTGGTCAATATCGATATGGGCATTGGCTTGCCGCTCTGTACCCGGGGGTTTAATGAGGTCTTTACCAATTACGATGACATGGCGTCTTCCTCTATCATCCATAGCGATTTCTGGAGGATGAGGGTCAACGGCAGCGAGTTTGTCTGCAGCGCACTTTTTGAAATCATCGATGACAGGTCGCTGGAATGCCTTATTGACTACGAGATAGTGGATGATGCGAATATTGAAGGGGCTATCGAATTCTTATGAGAAACAGTAACCTTGACCTGCAGGCGTCGCACAAGATGCTGATGATGTTTGAAGAGGCGAATGCCAATACGGAAATGGTCATCGACCAGTTTCCCGGGATATTCCTTATCCTTAACGCCAATCATGAGATACTGCGGGCAAATCGAGAGTTTATCTCTCTGTTTGACACGGATTCCGAGAGGATATTCCGGAGGCCTTTTGCCTCATTCTTCAGACAGAAGAGCTGGGAGATATTTGAGCACAACATTAAAAGGCTTACAACAGATGGGCTTATGTGTGATGTTGTCAGGTTTGAGCTTGGGGTGACGGTTGGTTGCGATGCTGACGGCGAAGACAGGCCGTTTCACTGGATTATCACGCGCCACAATGTCAGGAGCCGTGGTGAAGGGCAATTAATAACCGTTTACGGCAACGACATGACCGAAATACGGGAAACCGAAAAGCGCCTGATGGAGGTGTTTACCAGCATACCGCTCGGGATATTCACCGCGAACAGGATGGGGAGGATTGGCTCTTCGTATTCAAGCTACCTCGAGACGATGCTTGATTGCGGAAAAATTGCTGACCGCCTGATAGAAGATGTTCTATTCAATCCGGCACTGGAATGCATGGACGCTGATTCGCGTAACGGCGTCAATGCCTTGCTGAACTGCATGGGGTGTTCGGCAATCGAATTCCCGGAACTGGAAAAGACCTTCCCACACGAGATTTTTTACAATCCGAAGCCAGATAAAAAAGAGGGGCGCTGGTTCAAGATCTCCTATCATCCGATTATCAATGACAATGTCATAGATCAGATGCTGATTATTCTGGAGGATCGCACCGAGATAGTCAAAGCCGAAAGAGACATTATGAACGCCGCGAAGGAGCGTGAGAAGGCCGCCGTGATCCAGTTGCAGAGTCAGGCTGTGTACGAGAGCGCCATACGCGACCCGCTTACCGGGCTCTATACCAGACTTTTCATGAAGGATTCGGTGGCGTCCCTGCTCGCTTCGCATGAATCTGGCGAAGTTGCTGCTGTCTCCATGGTGATCTTCGACATCGACCACTTTAAACAGGTGAACGATACATACGGCCACAAGCATGGTGACTTGGTTCTCAGCCAGGTCGCCACGGTCGTTCTTAAGCAGAGCAGGGAAACGGACATCCCGATCCGTTTCGGCGGCGAGGAGTTTGTCGTCTTTCTCCCTGCCCCCGTCGCCACGGCCACAATGTTGGCCGAGCGGGTGAGGAAGGCCGTTGAAAAAATGGAAATTGAACTGGATGAAGGCCATATCAGGGTGACGATAAGCGGCGGTATCGCTGTTTTTCGGCGGGGCGAAACGCTGGAGGATTTCATGCACCGAGCTGACCAGTACCTCTATAAGGCCAAGGAGGGTGGGCGAAACCGGAATGTCTCAGAGACATAGGCCGTGTCTAGATACCGATGCAGGGCAAGCGTTCGATCGTCCGGCCTTTTCCTGTCTTGGCGCAGGTGATCATGCAACGAAGAGTTGGCAAGCCAGACAATGTTTGACGAAAGAATTAAAATCTGAAAACTTAAAGAACATCTAATGAATTAACATCAATAATAAAATCATATTATGTTACGTATATCTTCCTGCTATTCAGCAGTTGTCAATCTCGATGAAAATGCAGGACTTCAATCCATAATAAACACAAATAATCCCAGATGACAAACACCGATACTGTACCTTATCTTTTGCGATTATAACTCACTTTACATACAATATCTTTCTTTGCACAATCTTATTTTGAAAATGGCATACCTCATCAATAAAACATAAATTATTCGACCAGAAAATAATTTTATAAATACTGAAACATTTATATTGACAAGAGCGAAAGTATATATTATGAAGTATATAAATATATATACTTCATAATATATACTGACGGTGATAATGAAAAATAGAGAATCGAAATAGCATCTGAGCCGTTGATAATTTGAGGAGGATAAATGGAAAGTATTCTTAAACTTCAGGCTGATATTTGTAAAGTATTTGCCAATGATAAGCGTTTGGAAATCATTAATTTGCTGAAAGACAAGGAAATGACAAACAGAGAATTAATGCAAATGACGGGCCTAAGCAAAGTGACCATGACTCAACATATGAATGTCTTAAAGTCGAAAGGCGTCATTGTGGCGAGGCGCGAGGGTGTTCAGTTATTGTTTCGGATCGCTAATCCTAAAATTATTCAGGCTTGCAGCTTGATGAGAGAGGTTTTGGTAGAACAGCTTCAGGAAAAAGAAAAAGTTGTTTCCAGGCTGGTTAAAGCCTCAAATAAGAAACTTTGAAACACTATATTTGTAAGGATCTCTTAAATTAAAAAATAATGTTTTTATAGCTCATAATTGTTTTGTTTCCGTACTAAATTGGATTTTGAAAATCACTAATGTTATGCCCATTTATCAATTGATGAATTTTAAATAACTGAAAAATATAGGCGAAAGGAGGTATAACATTATTTTTTCGATTAACTAGGCAACAGAAGAAAGATAATTCAATTAACCGGAAATATAAGGAGAGATTATGAAAAAAAATATTGTATTTTTATTTTTAGGGATCGTTGTGGCATTATTTATTACAACCAATGCCCACGCCACTAACGGTATGCGGATGATCGGATTCGGTCCTGTGCAGGACTCCATGGGCGGAGTAAGTGTGGGTGTCCCACTGGATTCAGCATCGATACTCACCAATCCGGCCGGAATGAGTTTTCTCACGGGGCGGATAGATTTTGGTGCATCCTATTTCAAGCCTGCTGTTGAATATAAGGCAGTTGGCGCCGGCCAAGGAGTGGTTGCAAATGACGGGGCTAATATTAGTTCTGATCGTGGAGGATCCCCTGTCCCTGCCTTTGGATTAATTATACCCTTGGGGGAAAAACTTAGATTTGGCATAGGTGCATATGGTGTGGCCGGTATGGGTGTAGATTATGCATCAAATCTTTACAGCGGTGTCACTTATACATCGTATTCGCAGATGCGTTTTGCACCAGGACTTTCATACAAAATTACAGATATGATATCTGTCGGAGCTGTCGCCAACATCATGTATGCAACTATGGAATATAATGCCGGAGGTTCCACTCAGCAGCCTCATATGGGGGCATCGTCTTTTGGTTATGGGGCAACGGTTGGAATCTTGGTAAAGCCAATCGAAATGATCCAGATTGGATTGGCATATGAGACAAAAAGCTATTTCCAGGATTTTTCTTTTAACACTGCTGCTGGCACAGAAAAAATACAATTTAATCAGCCCCAGACAGCAACCATAGGCTTAGGCATAAAGCCGATCAGGGATTTGGTAATTGGTTTTGATGTTCAATGGATCCGGTGGTCGGAAACAAACGGGCAAAATCTGCCGGAATACAAAACCAGAGCAGCTTCAACCATGCCATGGAATATGGATTGGAGCGACCAGTTTGTTTATAAAGTTGGTATTCAGTACGCAGTTCATCCGATCGTGAGCTTGCGGGCAGGTTATAACTATGGTAAAATGCCTCTTAATAGCGATCGCGCCTTTGAAAATATAGCTTTTCCGGCTGTTTCTGAGCATCACTTTACCGCAGGTATTGGCATTAATTTCACCAAGCAGTTCACATTTAATATTGGTGGTATGTATTCACCACCGGTAAAAATTACCGGCTCTAATGTAGCTGAACAAAACATTGTCTCATATGAAACACAAATGTCACAGTATTCAATAGATGCAGGGCTGACTTATACTTTCTAAGATTTCAGTTGACGCGGCAGCATAGACTGCCGCGTCAACCTCAGACATGTAAATATTTATACCTTCTGCTTTTTGGGCTTTAAGTGCAGGAGAATAAATCAAAGAGTTGTTCTCAGTGGCTTGTATACAATACCAAAGCCACCGACAGAGGTTATTCGAAGTTAGTAAAATAGGAGATTGATGATGAAAAAGATTCTGATCATTGGGGCCGGGACGGCAGGAACAATGATGGCAGTCCATCTGTCGCGCAAGCTGAACCACAAGGAATGGGCTATTACAATTCTAGATAAGGATGAAAATCATTATTACCAGCCAGGGTATCTCTTCATCCCGTTTGGAATATATACAAAAAAGGATGTGATCCGGAAAGGTGCGAAGTATATACCGGCAGGAGTCGAATATCTATTGGCCGAAGTCGAACAAATTATTGCTGAGCAGAACAAGATCAAACTCAAGGATGGCCGCGAGATTGCCTATGACCTCCTGATCATCGCTACCGGCAACAATATTCATCCTGAAGAGACACAAGGCATGGTAGAGAATGGCTGGCGGAAGGACATTTTTGATATCTATACCGCTGATGGCGCCGATGCCCTGAGTAAAATAATACCTGATTTCCGGGGCGGCAAAGTAGCGATCCATGTTGCTGAAATGCCCATCAAATGCCCGGTAGCTCCTTTGGAAATAGCTTTTCTGACCGATTGGTATTTCACAAAAAAAAGGATACGCAAAGATGTGCAAATAGATTTCGTCACGCCTCTAGCGGGAGCATTCAGCAAGCCAGCTACCGCCAAGGTTATGGGGCACCTGCTCCAAGAAAGAGGTATCAACATGGTTGTGGATTTTGGTACCGAGCGTGTCGAGCAAGGTAAGCTTGTCAGTTATGACAAACGCACTGTGGAATATGACCTGCTGATCACCACACCGACCAACATGGGCGATGAGCTTATGGCCCGTTCCGGTTTGGGTGACGACCTTAACTATGTGCCGACAGACAAACACACCCTGCAAGCGAAGGCTAAAGACAACATCTTTGCTTTAGGTGATGCAACTAATCTGCCCAGCTCCAAGGCCGGTTCGGTTGTACATTTCCAATCAGAAATTCTGATGGGGAACATCCTAAACTATATCCAGGGCAAAGAGCTCAAAGAAAGCTTTGACGGACATTCCAACTGTTTTATAGAATCCGGTTACGGCAAAGCCTTTCTTATTGATTTTAATTATGAACTCGATCCAGTGGAAGGTACTTACCCGCTGCCATTTTTCGGTCCATTTAGTTTGCTTAGAGAAACTCGTCTCAACCACATAGGCAAGCTGTCGATGAAATTCGTCTACTGGAACATCCTGCTTAAGGGCATCCCCATACCCGGAATATCCGCAAAGATGGGCAGGGCAGGTAAGATTATTTTCGAGGCGTAAGGCTTCATATAAAAAACATATTATATCGGGAAACCGATCTTCAAAAAGGAGGTCATATGGCTACAAAAGAGATTGCAGGAAAAACAGTTAGTTTAACAGAAGAAGGGTATCTTACCGATCCGTCCCAGTGGACACGGGAGGTGGCACAGGCTATCGCTGCTGAAGAAGGCATTAGCATGACGGATGCGCACTGGAAAGTAATAGACTTTTTGAAAAAGGATTTTGCCGAAACCGGTGTACTTGCCTCCATGCGGAGGATTAATAAGACCGGCGGTATTCCCACCAAGGATTTGTATGAACTATTTCCGGAAGGGCCGCTCAAAAAAGCCGCCCGCATTGCAGGATTGTCCAAACCCACCAGCTGCGTATAATTAAGAAGGAGGATATAATGGCTGACGAAAAGATTAAAAAAGTATCAATTATTTGTTCCAAAGGTTCACTCGAGGGCATCTATCCCGCCCTGATCATGGCCAACGGCGCCCGCATGGAAGGGATAGCGGTAAACCTCTTTTTTACCTTCTTCGGTATGGATGCAATCACAAAGAAGAAAGTGAAAAAGATCAAGGTTGCCACGGTGGGCAACCCGGCAATGGGTATTCCGACAATTATCGGCGCAATACCCGGCATGTCCGCTATGGCCACCATGATGATGAAGAAACAAATGGACAAACTTGACATTCCCCCCATCGACGAATTTATCGAAATGATCAGCGCCGCGGGAGGGAAACTGTATGCCTGCAAAGCCAGTGTAGATATGTTCGGTCTCAAAAAAGAGGATTTTATGGACGAGGTTCAAAGCATCATAACCGTAGGCGATTTCTATGGGCTTGCCGCAGGCGGGCAGATTATTTTCACTTGATGCCGCCGATTATCGGTGATTTGCGACACTTGGCAAAGAGAGGAAGGAAAAAATGAATGATGTGCTGATTTTAATGTTGGTCTTGGGCGTATGGATTATTGTGCAGACCTGGCTATTGCCTCGCTTGGGTGTCTCTACATGATTGAGGCCAGCTTGTCCGGTTGAGGACAAGAAGAAAAAAACTATACTGGAAGGCAACCGGAAAGGCAGCTGATATTTCCAACATTTTACGCATTAAAGAAAGGAGCAGCAGATGAAAAAAAACATGGGTACGATAGACCGCGTTATTAGAATAGTGTTGGCCATTGTTGTTGCTATTCTATATATGAACGGCAGCATTACAGGCACTGCGGCAATCATTCTGGGCATTATGGCAGTTGTATTTATATTAACAAGCCTGATCGGATTTTGCCCTTTGTATCTACCCTTTAAAATTTCCACAATAAAGAAATCCTGAGAAAAAGATCTAATCTAAACAGCGGTTTAATTCTTTACCCAAACATGGAATTAAGCCGGTGTTGCTATTTAGTGTTGGCGGTTGTCAATATTCTCAGGCACCTAGACCGCAACCACTTCGCCATTCTCAGGGATTCTTTGCTTTACCCTCTTTGTAGATGTTACACGTAAAAAGTGACGAGACATAGTTGGCTGTACTTGTAAAATTAAATTAGCACTAGTAGCGGTGAGCCGTCTTGTCGCCTTTCTTTTGCTAAATTATTTAACCATGCCCGTTGATCTGATTTTTCTTACTATGCACCAAACCAAAAATACCAATGTGCACAGGAAAATAAATCCTATAATCAACCCGCCATAGGTAATGGCATTACCGTTCTCAATTATTTTTATCGGATTAAGTGAAGGCTCTGCCTGATAGCGGCCTTCCTGCCCTTTGTATCTATCCGGAATGTTCTGTATGCCCTTACGATCTGCATCTGCAAAAGAACGTAAATACTGGACAAGAGCTTCCCATTCTTTGATCTGTTTGGGATTGGATGAATTTTTATCAGCATAGATTATCGCCGATTTTAAATCTGGCAAAGGGCGGCCATTTTTGTCTTTAGGCTTAATACTCAAAAGGCCATAGCTGATATCGCTTACATATTTTATCATATCCGCGGCGTAAATATTCGCGCATATCCGATAAAGTTTTGAATGATCGAGCGGCTTGTAATTCCCTTTTTCATCCTGAACCGAGACGGATGTAACCCGATCAAGCATAACTCTATAAGGGTTGTAGGTAAATTTTACACCGGAGACTTGCAGGTAGGCATCTTCTTTACTCAGTGGAGCAACAGATGCGTGAACTTCCAGAACATCTTTCATCTCCTTGCCACTAATATAAAATGCTACCAGGGGATAACCGGCAACTCCGTCATTACCAAGGCCAAGAGAAAGAACCTGAAAAACATCACCTACCGTTATTTTTCCTTTTTGGAATGAGTCTCTAATTAGTCCCAGCGGTTGCAGAGCCAGGTTGATATATTCGTAATTTTTACCTTCAGCCTTTTTTACCGCCGCGCGATAGGCATCGGTAATGATGTTCCCAATGCCCATCTCGCGTGGGTTTTGGTAAGCGGAGGAAAGCGTTTCCATATTAAAATCAACTTTTGCGATAACCTGATCAAAACTCAGGCGACGTGGAGCAAGAAATATACGGTCAACTATTTTTTTGTAATTAGTTATTTCGTCGGCTACAATTTTATTTTCCGGAATGCCTGCCGAAACACTTTTTAATTCGTATGATAGCAGCTTGATATCATTTCCTTTGGAATAATTAATTTTCAACATGCCCAAATACTCTCCGTAGCATCCACTGGAGACAATAATTGTTTTTCCTATTATTATTGGTTTGGGCAAAATTGTATGGGTATGGCCACTGATGATGATATCAATTTCAGGTACTTTCCGCGCCAAAGCTTCATCTTCCGATTTCTTTGGGGTAAGTGACGTGCCGCTATGAGAGAGACAAATAATCAAATCAACCTTTTCTTTGTTTTTGAGAATGTCGACCATTTGTTTACTCGTGTCAACAGGATCGGCAAATTTGACAGGCTTGGCGTAGGGTGTATCGTGACTGGCATCATTACCAATAATACCAAATAACCCTACTCGGAGGCCGTTTTTTTTAATGACCACGTACTCCTTTACTGGATAATCCTTGAAAACCTGCTTTAGCTTTGCATCTGCCTTATCGTTTTTGCTGAAAATAATATTTGAGGCAATCACAGCAGGTAACTGATTGTTTGTCGATTTAGCTGTTTGCAGCATTGTAGCAAGACCATCGTCATGGAAATCAAAATCGTGATTACCTAAGGTGATTACATCATAGCCCATTTTTCCCATAAGCTTGAGTTCCGATGCCTCTTGCAAAAAGGAGGTGTGGAAAAGTGTACCCATGGAAAAATCTCCGGCATCTACCGTTATAGTTTTATTCCTTTGGAATAACTGCTCGCCTTTTATCAGATAAGCCAGTTTGGCATAACCTCCTTTCTGAACCTGATTACCTTCCTGATCTAAAACCTTGTGGGGCAGGAAATAAGAGTGCAAATCATGTGTGAAAACAATCATCAAATCCCTGCTGTCGCTACCGGGGGCGGCATTGCTTACATTAACTGTTACCATTAAAACTAAGGTACAAATAAGCAAAACACTTGTCCTGAATCGATTCATATCCTTTGTATTCTCCTTATATTTTGTTTCTACTGCTGATAACTGAACTTTTTAAGTTTCTCCCAACCCCTCAATAAACGCAAGGACATTTTTTCCCAAAACGGTGTGGTTGTAACCGCCTTCTAAAATGCCGAAACAGCCACCTTTATTGCGCTGGGCAGTCTTTTGCACCAGCTTGCCCATATAACGATAGTCTTCTGTTTCCAACAACCCACCCCAGTCCTGTTCATGATAATCAAAACCGGCCGATACGGCAATCATATCGGCATCGGTTTGCTCCAGATTGTTCTGAACAATTTTTAAATATTCGTTGCGGTTTTGTCCTGTGGGATTCAGAATAGTCACATAACCCTTACCACCCAGAATATTAACATTGCCGTCGCCTATGTGTAGATCAAAATCCAGAAGAAACACCTTTTTAATTTTATGCTCGCGCTTAAGCTTTTCCAGCGCTATCGCCATATTGTTAAAATAGCAAAATCCCCAAGCGCTGTCCGCTGAGGCATGATGGCCGGGCGGTCGAATTACGGCAAAGCAGGGTTCGGTAAGGGCGATTTGCGCCGCTTTTATGGCACCACCGGCCGCGAGCGAGGCGATATCATAAACTCCTTCTCGCCTAATCTCAGCAATATGCCTGTTGGTATGAACAGCGGCAATATCTTGTTCATCCGCTTCTTGCGGATCGATATAACCAACTTTCCCTGCTAGTGCAAACTCAATGGCTTCAATCCTTCCCGGACTTGCGGCAGGATCATATGAATAAACCTGCTTGTATTCTTCTGAATAAACCACTTTCATTGGGCACTCCTTTCTCTAATAAACGAAAAACTGCTTGTTACCCATTCTTGGTGATTATCATCATAAACTTTTTCCACAAATTTTACACGTCCGTTTTTACCAATAAGCAGAATTGTCGACGAACGTGTGCCATAAATAGGACTGGAAATAAATATCGAAGACAATACTCGTTCCCATTCCAGGCCAATTCCTGTGTCCGGCAATTTATTGTCAGCAGGGATTTTACGATCCGCAAGCACGGCAAATAATGAATCTTCCAATTCAGCGCCTTTCTTGTCCAGAGAGGGTTCCATTAGCTTTTTACCAAGTGATACTTTCGGCCAGGGAGTATTGAGCAGATGATTGCTCAGGCCATAAATTCCGGGATTTAGTTTTTGCATTTTTCCGCGATTGGAATAAGCAAATAGTTCATGGCGATCTCCAACAATCAAATTATAACCATTATAAAGTTGAGACTGTCGGGAGATTTTATCTAAATATTCGTTGGCGATTTGATTGCCGCAAAGATAAGAACTGACAAGCCCTCCGCGCGAAGGCGCATTATTTTTCCAGGAAGCAGGATCACGATAATTTGTAATTGCCGCAAATCTTCCGGAACGGTCAACCCCCATCCAGGTACCGCCTTCTTGAAGATCCCTACCGGCCAGCACTTGTGGTGCATCTTCCCAGAAATCAGCGGAAGCTGAAGGTCGCTCATAGAACTCGTCACGATTGGCGGCCAAAATTAAATTGTAGTTAGGGTGAATATTATACGCAAATAGAATTAAACACATAAAAATGGCCTAGTCACTCGTATCTCGTGAAGCTTATCTTGTCGTGCGTCACTTATGTCTGCGCTTCACGCTTCACTCCTTCCATGATTTTAGTCATTGTCTCACCTGCGGAATGATCAATAATCACATCTGCGATATCATCCTGTTCTGTAGGTCCCAGATTGATAATAACGACTTTGGCGCCGGCACGTTTCGCGTAAAGAGGCATGTAAGCGGCGGGGTAAACAACCAGGGAAGAGCCAATGACGATAAACAAATCGCATTGCTGCGATTCATGAGTTGCGGTGGCCAATACATTTTGAGGTAATGCCTCACCAAAAAAAACAACATCGGGCTTCAGAATGCCGTGGCATTCCTTGCAGTCAGGAATATTATTATCAGATGAGATGTTTTGTGTTAAATTTTCCAAAGGATATTTCTGTCCGCAATTCAGGCAGGCAAGCCATTGCATGTTACCATGTAATTCATGAACAAGAGATGGATCATTGCCGGCCTTCTGGTGCAGATTATCAATATTCTGAGTGATTACACAACTCAACTTACCAATCTTTTCCAGTTCTGCTATGGCCAGGTGCGCAGCGTTGGGTGTGGCATCAGCCATCAGTTCGCCTTCCAGCAGGAGCTTCCACATTTTCTTTCGCGTCTGCGCGGAGTTTATGAATTTGTCAATGGTGAAGTCGTCAGGATCAAATTTGCTCCAGAGACCGCCTGGACTGCGGAAATCAGGTATGCCTGACTCCGTGCTGACTCCAGCGCCTGTAAAAACAACCACTTTTCCTGCAGCTTCGATCATTTGCGCAACTTTGCTGATCTTCGTATCCATCAATTTGACGATACTCCTTTTTTTTCTACAGGCATTTAATATCGCGTAACGTGATGTTCAGCCAAACCGAAAAAATTAGCAACAGGATAAATACAAGCACTATCATCTTTGAAAAAGCCCCGGTATTTCCCGAAAGGCTGATGAAAATCAGATCGAATTATTCCGGCAATATTGAGTTGATGTGTTCTCTCACCATCCGGTACAAATGTTAGCTCTAAATTACCAACCTCTGTGTTTACTTTCCATGGATCCATGATTTCACCAAACTCAAAACGGGTGGAAGGCAGGCAATAAATCTTTCCATCAATCCAAAAACAGTTTTCATTAAATACTTCATCATCGGTGATCATATTTCTACAGAGGTTGAAGGCCAGAAGCCTACCACTTTCATCATACCCGGCTGCTGTTGCCCAATTCCAGAAGCTGTTATAAGGGTAATACGTTTTTTGTTCATCTAAAAGGGCAATGGCCTTATTTCCAGCAATGACAATCTCCTGCTCACCCAAAATAATTGAACCTTCCACAGGTGCGGCAGCTTTGTGTGTATAAAATGGGCGATGTGGTGTGACGGGAGAAACCTGTACAAGCGGCTCAATTTTGACCAGATCTTCAAATACCTTGAGCTCACCTTTTACGACAGGCAAATTATTGTCGCCTTCAATATCAATAATAATCCTATGGAAGCCGGAGCAAAGCTGGTTTTCGAACCTTATGTTATATCCTTTTTGTGTAAACGAGCAGCGATCATCATAGACCTGCGCGGCAACTTGCGCTGACTTACCCCCTCCCTGTCTGCTATACTCAATGCGCTTATTTGTCAGTCGGTCATAAGCATAAAAAAAAGAAACGCCCATAAATTTAGCATCAAAGATAACCATGCCGAAATAATGAGTGGGGGTGATAATTCCGAAATGCTGCCATTCTTTGAGGCGAAAGTTTTTCCAGAACACAGGAACTTTGCAAGATGGTGAATACATCGGTGCATCAAGAATATTCACATTAACGAAAGGCGAACGAAATGTGCCGAAATTAATCGATCCATCTTTCTCAACCATTTTTTCAGGAGTTACTTCTACTTTTCTCACAACACCTGCCTCCGGTAAATCGATAATTATTAATACTAGGCTTCCGGAACCTTCGGTAGCTTAGGGAAGTTTTTATCCAAAACGATATTCCATTTTTCGATCATTGGATTGATGCTGGTCAAAAGTTCATCAATTTCACCTTCGATCAGGATGGATGATATTTTATCTCCCTGGGCAATCTGGTTGACAACATTTTGATCAATTTCACTGACCACTTCACCAAATACTGTATGTTTGCCGTCAAGCCAGGGTGTGGCTGCATGGGTTATAAAAAACTGACTGCCGTTGGTCTGCGGTCCTGCATTAGCCATGGAAAGAATGCCCGGCTTTGTGTGGCGTAGTTCGGCAACAAATTCATCTTGAAATTTATAACCCGGACCGCCGCGTCCGTCACCAGCGGGACAGCCGCCCTGAATCATAAAATCAGGGATAACGCGGTGAAACTTCAAATTATTATAATATCCGCGTCTAGCCAGATTGACAAAATTTCCTACGGTAATTGGAGCCTGTTCGGCAAAAAGTCGTATGCGGATCGTTCCTTTTTCAGTTTCAATAACTGCCATTAATTTGTTTTTCATTCTAATCTCCTTAAAAAATTGTAATAATCCCGATACTGTTTGGGGATAATTTGTCTAACAAACTTTAATGCGTTTCGCTAATGAAGCTTGAGTCTCATTAACTCTAAAGATTGCGGATTAATATGTCAAGATAAAAACTGTCTTCAATTAAAATCCTCTGTTTGGTCGAGTATTTTTGAATAGACCATTTTGCAAACGGCTAAAAAAATGAATCAATAGCTTAAAACCTGAAGGGCCTTCCCGTAGTCGAAATAGTCACACAAAAGAGCAAGATCATCAATGTCTGCAAATACTGGGATAGCAGCAGCGGCACTATCACTGAGTGCGAATAAGGCGGGCAAGTCACGTAGCTAAAGAGTTAGGAAGGATTGTGGCCTTTCTATAGGCAACGAATGAAAATGACTGTCGGGAAGTGTGAACATGTCTCACTTGTAAATGAATTAACCATGCTGGTATTGCCAAAAATTAAGCATGATTTTTCCTATTCTTCATGAATTAAAGTTTCAACGCGATTGCGTCCCGCGTTCTTGGCAACGTAAAGGGCTTTGTCCGCTCTGGATATCGTTTTTGACAGCTCTTCCCCTAGTTGATATACTGTAATTCCGAGGGATATCGTAACCTGAAAACCGATCCCCAATTCCGGAAATTGGGCTAACTCAACAAGACGCCGCACACGTTCGGCACATATATGCGCCCCCTCCCTAGTCGTCTGTCCCAGAACCAGCACAAACTCTTCACCGCCGTAGCGCCCGCAGAAATCAGTTGCCCGCAAGCTATCCTGAAGCTTATTAGTGACTACCTTGAGTACCTGGTCTCCAACGATGTGCCCCAATGTATCATTGACTTTCTTGAAATGATCAATATCCAGCATAATAAGGAAAAACAACTGGCCTGTTCGATCCGCCCTTTTTTTCTCAAGCTCCAGCAGTTCCATTAAGTGACGTCGGTTATATATACCGGTTAATTCGTCATGGATGGCCATCTCATGAATCACGCCTAAGGCCTTTTCAAGTTCGGTATTGATTCTGTTGGCCTTTTCCATTTCCACCAGGAGGGCATCTTGGTTATGTTCAGCGGTTCGCTTAGCCGCCTTGAGTTCGCCCCTTTGACGGGCATAATTTTCTGAAAGATAAGCGATGAATATAGCCGATGGCAGGAAGCAGAAGGTGAAAAATATCTCGAGTCCGAATGAACCCCGCTGCCCAAGATGAAATATGGCGTAATATGAACCTGCTATTTGGAGGATGGTCGCGCTGATGGCTATGGCTAACGACTGCATAAAGCGCGAATTTGAAAGCAGAAATACAAGAGCCATGAGGGCGAAGAACAGCGCCATAACCCGCATTTCCCGGAGCGTAAAAAACCAGATGGTATACATCACCAGCCAAACAGCGAACTGGCCGAAAAATGCAAAGTTTGCAAAACTGTTTGTGATTGTTTTTTTCAGACGGATAATGATTAAAAAGAATATTGTAGCAGCCATGCTATTTGCAGTAACAAACAGCATTTCAGAATAAGTCACGGAGGAGAAATTAAGAAGATGGGCAATGAATGTTGCAATCTGGGTTATGCAGTATGCAACAAAAACAAATATGGTATATTTGGTCAGGATTCCCCTGCGGCGCTTGTTGTTATCAAAATTAGAGATCTTTTCCATAGTCCCCCGGCCTTTTTTGGGGAATGGCAAGCCCTAGTAGCGCCGAGGTGCAACGACATGGCGGCAATTCCGATCGTGTTAGTCCTTCAGCATAATCATCAGGCACTTATAAGAATTTCCTTTTTGTGTTATGAAGAGTAATATACGCGATTTTTAATGTCAATGAAATCTTGACCCCAAAATATAAGAGGATATTTTAACAAAGACCAAGGGGGAAGCCCTTAAGTTTCTAATGGAAAAAATTGAATGCCGTATTTCTTTTTTTGTATCGAAACTTGTGTCCTGCATCCAGCGGATTCCGCCCCATCATTGCGTGGCTCCACCTTTAATGGTGGAACAGACGCAGACCGCAAAATGCCATGGCAATGCCGTATTTGTTGCAGGTGTCAATCACCTGCTGGTCGCGAATGGAACCGCCAGCCTCGACAATTGCCGTCACGCCGCTGCGGTACGCTCGCTCTATGTTGTCGCCAAAGGGGAAGAATGCGTCGCTGCCTAAGGCAACGCCGGTGACTTTACTAAGCCATGCCTTTTTCTCAGCCGCAGTCAAATGTTCGGGGCGCCGGGTAAAGGTTTCGGCCCAAACGTTATCACCGATTACATCTTCAGGGGTATCGCCCAGGTAAACGTCTGTGGCATTATCGCGGTTGGGTTTGGTAACATCCGCACGGAAAGGCAGATCCAGCACTTTGGGCATATGGCGCAGCTGCCAGTTGTCGGCCTTCTGGCCGGCCAGGCGGGTGCAGTGGATGCGGCTCTGCTGGCCGGCGCCTACGCCTATAACCTGGCCGTCCTGCACGTAGCAGACACTGTTGGACTGCGTGTATTTCAGAACTATTAAGCTCAGCACCAGATCGCGCTTCTGCGCATCAGTCAGGATTTTGTTCTCGGTTACCATATTTTCCAGCATGTGATTATCAATCTTCAGGTCGTTGCGGCCCTGCTCGAAGGTAATGCCGAAGACCTGCTTATGCTCCAGAGAGACGGGCACGTAGTTGGGGTCGATGGTGACGACGTTGTAGTTGCCGCCTTTCTTGGATTTTAAAATATCCAGTGCTTCCGGTTCATAGCCCGGGGCAATGATGCCATCGGTAACCTCAGACTTGATGATCTTCGCCGTGGGCACATCGCATATGTCGGAGAGAGCAATCCAGTCTCCGAAGCTACTCATACGATCGGCACCGCGGGCGCGGGCATATGCACACGCAATCCCGGATAACTGCATGTCGGCGGCGATATGATACATTTTGCGCAGAACGTTGTCCAGGGGATAACCCAGGGCGGCGCCGGCGGGGGAAACATGTTTAAAGGAGGCCGCGGCAACCATGCCGGTATTCTCTTTGAGCTCTTTCACCAACTGCCAGCTGTTGAACGCATCCAAAAAGTTGATGTAGCCGGGCTTGCCGTTTAATACGGTCACAGGCAGATTACTGCCGTCCGCCATAAAGATTCTGGCAGGTTTCTGATTGGGGTTGCATCCGTATTTAAGCGCTAATTCGTTCATTAATTATTCCTCCACTGCTTTGTATTTATTGATGATGACGTCCTTGTACTTCTGGGTCTTAAGATCAATGGTGCGCACAAACAGGCTCACCTTGTTGTCTTCGTTAAGTGCTTTCCATAGCTTTGCGCCGTATTTGTCTGGGTCTTCCTCGTCCATGGTGACGCTCAGCGGTTCCCCGGCAAAACTGGGAATCGGATTGCCGTTGCACTTGTAGGTGCTGATAAAGTGTCCAACGCCTGCCAAGGGCTGCAAGTAATCAAAGATAAAGCGCTGCACGCTCTTCTCGTTGCCGTCATCGCTTTTCAAAATGCTCAGCTTGTAGCCACCAGTATGCATATCCACCACGCCGGAAATGCGGGGCGTCCAGTTGGGCCCGTCGTCCTCAAAGGTACGGGTATTCAGCGCGGCTTCAAAGCCGAAGCCCGGAAAATTATTACTTGCCATAAAATTGCGAATGGTGTCTGTCTGATCGCCGTTGGTCACAATCGTCGTGTGGTCCATGGTCAGTACGGGGTTGTATATAATCAGGTGCGGGTCCGTCATCTTGGAAGGGTCGGCAGCCATGGTGCGAATGCCGCCTTCAATGGAATCAAACACCCGATTACGGCTGTTTACGCTACGGCCCATGATAAAGTAGGCAATCAGGGCTTTCTTGCCGCCAGGTGTTTTACCGATGCATATACCGCGTCCCGGATACTCGTTACCTGACAGATATTCGTATAAATTTTCTTTCATTTTTTACTTCTCTCCTTGTTATAGATAAGGCGTTAATTTTCGGTTGCGGGAGTATATGAAGAGAATCTTCGTATGTCAACTGGATTTGGGCGAAACATTAATTTTATTTGGCATCTTGCAAATACTGCCCCAATGCGCTATAACCTGACATATTTAAACAGCAATACTAACTACATACGAAGGAGCATTCATGAAATCAAAAAACGCCCCAAATAATGTGTTGGTCAGTGTAGTAATGGGCAGTGATTCAGATTTGCCTGTCATGACTGAGGCAACAAAAATATTGGAAGAATTCGGCATCGGGCATGAGCTTATTTTAACTTCGGCGCATCGCACGCCTGCTCGCACAACAAAGTTTGCTACAACAGCAGCAGGAAGAGGTGTTAAGGTGATTATCGTCGGTGCCGGAGCAGCAGCCCATCTGGCGGGAGTAATTGCATCACAAACTCTTCTGCCGGTAATCGGCGTGCCTATCGATGCTACATCACTCAATGGCCTTGATGCATTGCTTTCAACAGTCCAAATGCCCGGTGGAATTCCGGTTGCTACAATGGCTATCGGTAAAGCCGGTGCCAAAAATGCTGCTTTGTTTGCTATACGCTTAATGGCACTGGAAGACAAAAAAATCAGTGCTGCACTTTTGGCCTATATAGAGAAGATGGCCAGGGATGTGGAAAAAAAGCAGGAATCCATTTCATGCCGGAAATCCTGAAAGTCAGTGATAAAAACACTTCAGAAGTAATTTTCACCAGAGCCGCGCAAATTCTTGCATGTGGCGGTATTATTGCGTACCCAACGGAAACTTTTTACGGACTAGGTGCCGACGCAACCAATGAAAAAGCTATCCAAAAGATTTTTGCCGTAAAAGGCAGAGATTTCAAAAATCCTATTTCTCTTATTATTAGTCGAACTGATGATATTTACCCTTTTGTTGAGAATGTGCCCTACTTAGCTCAAAAACTTATGGCCGAATTCTGGCCGGGTGCGCTGACAATAGTCTTTAAAGCAACCACCTTCGTATCAACTCTTTTAACGGCAGATAGCGGCAAAATCGGTTTGCGGGTGTCCAGCCATTCGGGCGCGCAACGAATCGTACAAAAACTGGGAAGGCCGCTCACCGCAACAAGTGCCAATTTATCCGGCGCACCTGAATGTGTAAGAGCTGCTGATGTTGTCTCCCAACTGGGTAATAAAATTGACGCCATTATTGATCTTGGTAATACTCCGGGCGCTATAGGTTCCACCATCATTGACGTGACAACTACTCCTCCGATCATTTTGCGTGAGGGAGCAATAAGCAGAGATAAAATCGATAAATGTATCAACCTTTAAGCTGCAGTTCGCCACAAATTTATGCGGTTGATTGTTCATAATTGGTTAATAATTCTTAAATATTATTTTAGGGGACTTAATCGAATTATTTTCATTTTGATTATAAAGGATCGGAATGCGGTTATGCTTGATATTAAGGCATGCATGTCATTAATAATCACACACAAATTGCTGCGGCGAGTAACGCAGAGCGCTACTCGCCGCTAAAAAATATTAATCAAACAATTAAATTCAGAAGCGCAGGATTGTTCAAATAACCAATTCCACCGTATTGCGTTATGGAAATTGGGTTTTTATTAAATAATCTATCTTGTGGAACGCACCGGCAGGGCGCGACCGGGGTATGTTTTACCGTATGTCCAATACTGCCACATGACATAACCATCACTAAAATCGAGAAGTGCGGCTTGTATGCCTTTTTCTCTTGTTTCTGATGTCCAAGGACAACATGCACTAAGAGTAATTAGATCTGTAAGATGAAAAGGAATTAGTCCCTTTTCCTGAGTTACATCATCATCATACAATCCCTCAAGTTCGCTTATTGTTGGCAGTCTCCAGTTAGTAAAATCGCCACCGCGATATTCTTCGCAATAGGAAACGGCACTTGCCCAGTTGATATCACTTCCGTTGTCCTTCGCTGCCCACATCAATTTCGTCCGCGTATCCAATACTGTTCCGTTGTCAGAGGCAACAAACCTTACCTTCTCAGCGGCAAAGGCAGATACAGAACACACAACAAAGATCATAAAAATCAAAAGCGAAACAACTTTTTTCATGCGATTCCTCCATAGTTCTTTAGTTAAATATCTCTGTTTTTTTAAGTGATACAGGTTTATTTTTGTTTTCTGCGTTTGCCATCTTATTATCTGACGGGACCACAGCGCTTCAATAAACTTTTTTAACATATATCATATTTTCAATTAAACAACACTAATAATTGCATTGTAAGATGCTTCACCCAAAATCTTGTTCAAGAGATCTTAATCTTCCCACCTAATTATGCTTTTATCAGAAACTCAAACCAAAGCACTTTGATTTTTTCATTTAATGAGACCCAAATTTCAGAAACTAAGTGCACTGAAATTTGATGGTCGAATTATCCCCGAGGCGAAGACGAGCGGGATAAATTGGGGTCTAATTCCCCGCCCCTTGGGGCGCAAGTTCCTTTGGATACCCCGCTGCTTGCGGCGGGGTTGTTCATTTTGGACAACATGTTTTCCTTCCCGATATGCAAAGATCAGGAACGAAGATTGTATTTTTTCCGATGATTAACAGAAAATACAAAAATATCTTGACATTGTCTTGAAAATCGCATATTGGTTGGATGACTGAACCAATTAATTATTTTAATGATGTTTTTGTATGGAGGCTCACCATGTCTGAAAGTGCTGTATTTGCGCAGCCAATTACACGTTTGCGGCTCCACGAGGAAATCGTGACCATCATCCAGAAGCAGATTATAAACGGTACTATCCTAACGGGAACCAAGCTGCCTACTGAACGCGAAATGGCTGAGACATTCAATGTTAATCGCACAACTGTGCGCGAGGCACTTCATAAGCTCGAAATCCTTGAGTTGATCGAAATTCGGCATGGAGATGGAATCTATGCCCGAAATTATATGGAGAGCGGGAATCTTGAACTTGTCCGTGCCCTTGTATATCTTGAAGAAACCGATGAACCACTCCTGGCCGTACTGGAGATTCGAAGAATCCTGATTCCGGAGATGGCCTTTCTTGCCACCAGTCGTAGAACGAATCAGGATTTGGAAACGCTTCGACAATGTGTTCGATCAAAGGAGCTATCTTTACTGGAGAAGGATCTGCAGGTTCATTTGCTGATTGCCAGAGCATCCGGTAACCTCCTCTACAATGTCATTATAAACTTTTTTCATCAAATCTACCGGGATCTCGGACATCTTTATTTCAATGATCCGCAAAACGCCAAAAGATCAGATAAATTTCACAGAGCAATCCTTATTGCGATGGAAAATGGAGATGCAGAATCAGCAAAAAAAATTATGTCGGATGTTCTGCAATATGCGGAAACATCCATCCGGGAATATCTCGGTAAAAAGAGGGAGGTATAAGTGAAACGGTTTATTGAGTCAGAGCAAGGAGAGATATTCGATATTATTGTCGTAGGTGGTGGCATTACCGGAGCGTCAGTGGCTTATGAAGCAGCGACAAGGGGATTGAAGGTAGCTTTGTTGGAGAAAAATGATTTCTCCTGGGCTACTTCGGCTGTAACCTCCAAGCTGATTCATGGCGGATTACGCTATCTGGTCAACGGCGAGATCGGATTGGTGCGCGAGTCGTTGCGCGAACGTCGTGTGCTGGAAAATATTGCCCCCAACTTTGTCTACCCGGCACCGATAATGATGACCCACAATAGCAACTCTCTTAAGAATAATAAGTGGGTGGTGAAGATCGGCATGCTCATGTATGACTTGCTCTCTTTTGACAAGAACTATACCTGGGATGCGAGCAAAAAAATCCCTAATCATACTACCATCTCCAGGCAGCAGGTACTTGAGCGCGAGCCAAACGTGCGTTCTGCAGGACTTACCGGTGCCTCTATATTCTATGATTGCGCGAGCATTTTTCCTGAGCGCCTTACCTTGGCCTTCATCAAATCTGCGATTGCTTACGGCGCCAGGGTGTCCAACTATGCCCAGGTTACTGGATTTCGTTTCGACCAGCAGCATAACGTGACGGGTGTTGAGGTTCAAGACCTTCTTAATGGAAAGTGTCATACGCTGAGAGGCAAGCTTACGATCAACTGCGGCGGTCCTTGGGCGGATATTGTCCTGGGCATGGCAAATCCAAACAACGATTGCGTAACCCTGCGGCGGTCCGAAGGTATCCACATTATAACCGGGAAACAGATGCTTTCCGGAAACTATGTGGTCGGGTCTATGACACCCAAGGGCCGACACTTTTTCCTCATCCCCTGGCGTGGGCACACCCTTATCGGTACTACGGACAAGGCGTTTACCGGAAATCCGGACGCCTATCGCGTAACCAAGGCGAGCATCCTCGAACTCATTGACGAGGTCAACTCCTCCTTTGGTGATGGGACTCTAAACTATTCAGACGTTCAGCACGCCTTTGGAGGGCTGAGACCTCTGGTGGAAGACCAAACTGAAGAAACCTATACATGCTCACGGCGCTATGAGATATCCGACAATGCTACAGACGGGCTCAATGGCCTGATTACCGTCGAAGGCGGTAAATATACCACAAGCAGAAATCTGGCCGAAAATTGTTTGAAGCTTGTTGAAGTTAAGCTGGGCCGCTCTGGTGGTAAGAGCACAACGCACCGGCAACAACTTGTGGGAAGTGAGATAAAGGACATGAAAGCTTTCATAAACAACATCCAAAAAGACAACAAAGACTTTGCAGCGCACACGCTGGACTATCTAGGAAAAAACTACGGTACCGAGTATGCAGCGATCCTGAAACTGGCGCGTGAAGATAAGACTCTGGCTGGGACACTCAACGCTGATGGCGAGTTATTGGCTCAGGTCACATATGCCATACGTCACGAAATGGCTCGTACCCTGTCCGATATCGTTATGCGCCGCACCGGTATCGGCACTCTTGGTAATCCAGGCGATGAAGTGCTGCAAAAAGTTGCCGCCCTTGCAGCCAGGGAGTTAAACTGGGATGTAGCAAAAGTTAAACAGGAAATTATGGATACTAATAATCTGCTCAAGCTGCCGGATGCTTAAAAGAAACCTTACAATGGCAACGACCAGAGAAAAAAGGAGAACATGATGTTGAAAACAAAATTTTTTCGGCCGGACTGGACGGAAAATGCGCCTGCGCCAGGTACATTCAGATCAATCTTCAAGTATGGTGACCTGCATAGCTTCAAGCACCCCAGCGACAATTGGTACGAGATGATGAAAAGAGAGTTTCACTTAAGTGATGACGATTTTCTTTTGAAGCAGGAAGAGGGGCATGCGTCGGTAATTCTAAACCGCCCGCCCGCGCTTACCTCCCTGCAGATAGAACACCTCAAAAACCTAGTGGGAGTGCAGAATGTGGCCATTGACGATTATAGCCGCGTCAAATTTGCCTGCGGCAAAACCACAGAGGAAATGCTGGAATTGCGGCAAGGCATCGTCCGCGAGGTAGCTGACGTGGTGATTCATCCGCGCGATAAGCATGATGTACTCAAAATCGTGGCGTATTGCAACGACCAGAAGATTCCAGTTACAGTATATTCCGCAGGGTCATCCGTAAATTTTGGCTGCCGACCCGCCAAGGGCGGAGTTTCCCTGGTGGTAAGCACCTACATGAATAAGCTGCTGGAGGTAAACGAGCTCAACCAGACGGCACGAGTCCAGCCGGGCATGTACGGTCCTGCTTATGAGGATGCCCTTAACCATGCCCCGGAGCTTTTCAATACCAGGCGCGCCTACACCTGCGGCCACTTTCCGCAGTCGTTTGAATATTCCACTGTTGGTGGCTGGGTTATTACACTGGGGTCAGGACAGGCCTCCACCTATTATGGTGATGCCTGCGACATCGTCTTTAGTCAGGAATACGTCACCCCGGCAGGCACCTTCAAAACCCTCGATTTTCCGGCCACAGCAACAGGCCCCAAGATTAATGACATCATGAAAGGATCGGAGGGCACCTTTGGTATTCTGGTCGAGGTTACGATGAAGATCTTCCGCTATATGCCGGAAAACCGCCAACGCTTCAGCTTCATGTATCCCACCTGGGAGGCGGCCGTAAACGCCAGTCGCGAAATAATGCAATCTGAATTTGGTAAGCCTGCCATATACCGCATCTCTGATCCGGAGGAGACGGACCGCGGCTTGAAACTATACGGCATGCCAGGATTCGTAGATAAGTACCTTGCGCTACGCGGGTTCAAGCCGATGCAACGCTGCTTATCTCTAGGTAATGTCGAGGGCGACAGGGACTATACGAAACTTGTTAAGCGCAAGCTCACCAGAATAGCCAAACAGCATGGCGCCATTTCACTTGGCTGGTATGCTTCCAAAAAGTGGGAAAAGACTCGCTACACTGAACCATATATGCGAGAGGATCTCGGTGATTACGGAATCCTGATCGATACCCTCGAAACAGGCGTCACCTGGGACAACCTGCATCGTCTGCACGAAGGTGTGCGTGCCTATATCAAAAGCCGGCCGGATACCATGTGCATGACGCACGCCTCGCACTTCTATCCGCAGGGAACAAATCTGTACTTCATCTTTATTGCCAGTATGACAGATCCTGCCGAGTATCGGGATTTTCAGAAGGGGATCATCGACAATATCCAGAAATTCGGCGGATCGTTGAGCCACCATCATGGCGTAGGCCGGATGATTGGCCCCTGGATGGAAACTCATCTCGGCAAGGAACAAATGGCGGTGCTGCGGGCATTGAAACAGCACTTTGACCCTAACAATATTATGAACCCGGGCGGTAAGCTTGGCTTGGATGATAATCCCATACAGGGATTATGAGGTTGGAATAATCTTTAATAATAGATGAGGTGAACCATGAATAACAAAAACTATATCATCGCCATAGATTCCGGAACCCAGAGCATCCGGGCGGTTCTTTTTGATCGTCACGGTAATGAAGTTGCCTTGGAACAGGCAGACTATGAACCCTATTTTTCAGTAGCGCCAGGTTGGGCAGAGCAGCGGACAGAAGATTACTGGACTAAACTCTGCCAGGTATGCCAGGGGCTCATGGCCAAAATTAGCATAGATTCCCGCGAGATCGGCGGTATTGGTTTGACCAGTCAGCGCAACACGGTCATTCCCATGGATAAGGATGGCAATGCTTTGCGGCCGGGGATTATCTGGCTTGATCAGCGTACAGTTACAAATGTTCCACCTCTTAGCAAAGCTATCCAGTTTGTCATCAAGCTGGCGGGTCTTAGCGAAGCCATACGTTATTCACAGAAGAACTCCAAGTTCATGTGGATCAAGCAAAACGAACCCGAAATATACAGCAAGACGCACAAATTTGTTCAAGCAACCGGTTTCTTTGTGCGCAAGCTAACCTCCGAATTTCACGATTCCTATGGTATGGTCGCCGGTATCTACCCTTTTGATTTTAAGGCCAAGCGTTGGTATGGGGCGTTTTTCTCGTTTATCTATAATGCTTTTGGTATTGAGAAAAAACATTGTGTTGACCTCTACCCTCCGGATAAGGTGCTCGGGCATATTACCAAAGAGGCTGCGCTTGTCACCGGATTGCCGCAAGGTTTACCTGTTGTTGTGGGTGCAGGCGACAAGCAGTGCGAACTACTCGGTGCCGGCGCAATCGATCCGGCCATTGCTGTGATCAGTTTCGGCACCGCCACGGCTATGGAGGTAATCACGTACAAATATATTAAAGATGCACAATTGCGATTCTTTACCTGGCCTGCGGCGCTGCCCAAGGCCTGGGATATTGAGATGTTCATCTTCCGCGGCTTTTGGATGGTAACATGGTTCAAGCAGGAGTTTGGCCACCGTGAGGCTTTGGAGGCTCAAGCGCGTGGTGTCGCACCTGAGGTGGTTTTAGATGAGGTAATTCGTGACATTCCTCCGGGCTCAATGGGGCTTATGTTACAGCCCTGCTGGTCTCCCACGGTTAACAACAAATACATCAAAGGTTCGATCATCGGTTTTGGAGATATTCATACCCGGGCTCACATTTACCGGGCGATCCTTGAAGGTATCTGTTTTGAGCTGCACCGCTTGCAGGAGATGGTACAGAGTAAAACTGGTATTAAAATAAAAGAGATCCGCGTCGGTGGCGGCGGTTCGCGCAGCGATGTTGCGGTGCAGATAGCAGCCGACATGTTCAACCTGCCCACCTCACGAATGGCGACATCCGAAATAGCTGCCCTCGGTGCGGCTATGGACGCGGCCGTGGGTACCGGCATGTATGCTACCTTTGAAGACGCAGTTGCAGCCATGGTTCGTAAGGGTAAGACCTTTGTGCCCAATGAACAGAGCCATCGCATCTACACACAGCTTTTCAACGATGTGTACAAGAAGTCATTTAGTACGCTAGAGCCGCTGTATCGCAGGATTGCCGAAATTACCGGATACCCGACCGAAGATTAATAAAATGCATAAGCCAGTCCGATGAATTGGCGATATGGAAGTAGTGATGCGAAACAATGTTTTTAGAAGATCCATTTAAAGAGGTATATTAAACAAGAGATAAGGTTGAAGAATAAAGTCCAAATCGCAGCAATCGCAGGAATAGCTAGGAATAGCCGTCATGACAAAGAGCGAGTTAACAACTTTAGGGTGTCCGTCAGTTACCCTGTAACAGTTTTTTCCAATCAATCAGTGGGAAAGTTTTATGAAGGGAATGATCGTCATCAACAAAATTATGTTCCAGATTGTTGAAGTGTTTCAGAGCGATTGTTTTTACAACATATGGATCCACGACGTCATCGTTTTTTCCATGATAGATAATGATGGGCATTTGTAACTTGATGTTTTCGGTTGGTCTGAATTCCGCAAGGTTCAAAGCGGGCGCCAGAAGAATCAAATTTTTTACTTTTCCTTCATTTTCCATGGCATATTGAGTAGCCATTAACCCTCCATAGCTTGATCCCACAAGGATTAAATCAGCAATGCCAGCAAGAAGGCTGTTTAGTTTGCTCATGCGTGCGGCAAAATCTCCGGTATAATCTTCGATTATCATTTTGGGGAACAACTGCCGGAAAAATTGTCCCTTTGTTCCTTGCGCTGTGCTTTCCAAACCGTGAATGAATACTAATTTGTTAGCCATTTGTTATTCCTCTACTTATTTTTCAAGTATATTTTATTAAATTTCGCATTGCTTGGATTATGACAGTATGTTATCAGTTGCGCAAGAGTAGATTTAATACCAAGTTGCTTTCAAAAGATAAACTATGAATTTTTGAAAGCTTACTTGGTATTATGCTCGGTAAATAAACATTTTAGGCTTAATAGCAACTTAGTATAATTACCCAGGAGATTTGATTATGGCTTTAGTAATACCTTTTAAGGCGGTTCGTCCGCAACCTAAGTACGTATCCCAAGTGGCGGCTCTTCCCTATGACGTTATGACCAGAGAAGAAGCGCAAAAAGCAGTTGTGGGTAATCCGCTGAGTTTTATGCACGTGGAAAAATCAGAAATTGATGTACCCGACCAGACTCAAAGCAACGACATGCTTATTTATGAAACGGCTAAACGTAATCTCGTTCAAATGTGCGAAAAGGGTATATTGATGCAGGATAAATCCCCCTGCTTTTATATCTACCGGCAGCAGATGGGTGGCCGGAAGCAAACCGGGATTGTCGGATTGATGAGCGCAATCGAATACGATGCGGGAAAAATAAAAAAACATGAGCTGACCAGAAAAGATAAAGAAGAGGATCGCATTAATCATGTAAGTACCGTCAATGCCCAGACTGGCCCTGTTTTTATAAGTTACCGTGAGCGGCAAAATCTAAGCAAAATTGTTGATAAAATAACAGCCGGTACTCCTGAATATGATTTTACTGCCGATGATGGCGTAACTCATACAGCATGGATTGTAGCTGATGCAAAGCAAATTGAAGAAATAAAGAAAGAGTTTTATGAAGTAGATGCCCTGTATATTGCCGATGGACATCACCGTGCAGCCGCAGCCGCCACTGTTGCCAGAAAAAGACGCAGTAAGGATAATCAGTCAGTTGCAACAAATGAATTTGAATCGGTGCTGGCTGTATTCTTTCCGGATACTCAACTTAGGGTTATGGATTATAACCGTGCCGTCAAAGACTTAAATGGTTTAACCCCGGATAAATATCTTGAGAAGATCAGTTCCTGTTTTACTGTCAGTAAAAACTTCACGGCAAGATCACCACAGCAGTTGCATGATTTCGGGATGTATCTTGGCGGCCAGTGGTATAAAATAACAATTAAAAATGGGATGTTTAATGAAAGCGATCCTGTAGCCAGTCTGGACGCGGCCATATTGCAGGAACACCTGCTGGATCCCGTTTTGGACATCAAAGATCCGCGTGTGGATGACCGCATCAAATTCATCGGTGGCATAAGAGGCATGGATGAACTCGAAAAGTTGGTGAACAAAGATGGATTTGCTGTTTCTTTTTCTGTTTATCCCACGACCATGGAGCAGATAATAAAAGTTGCGGACGCGGGAGCGATTATGCCGCCTAAATCGACATGGTTTGAACCGAAATTACGCAGCGGTATGTTCGTCCATGAAATATAATAATTAGTCAGTTTTTGAAATCAGTAATTGTGCCGGGCAGGGAAATCATGGAAGAAGAAACCGCTGACGGAATTCTTAACGGCAGTTTGCAAATATTCCAGAAGAGAAGAGGCTACCGGTTTTCACTGGATTCCATTCTTTTATCTCATTTTACTTTATTAAAACCAAAAACATCTAATGTTGATCTGGGATGCGGCAGTGGCATAATTATGCTTATTTTAGCCAGGCGTTTTCCGCATACTACCTGGACAGGTGTGGAAATTCAGGAAGATCTGGCGGCACTGGCTAAAAAAAATGTTCAATTGGGCGGGTTGGATAACCGGATAAAAGTATTGTGTGATGATGCCCGCGCGATAAAAAAAATCCTTCCGGCGAATTCTTTTGACTCTGTAGTCTTCAATCCACCCTATCGAAAATTAAAATCCGGTAAAATTAATCCGCAATTAGAAAAAGCCATTGCCCGCCACGAAATAAAGGGATCATTAAAAGAATTTCTCCAAGCCGCGCAATATTTATTGAAATCCGGTGGAAGAGTTTTTACTGTTTATCCGGCAAAAAGATTGGTTGAACTTATTTCCCTTTTTCGTTTGTTTGCCATTGAACCGAAAAGATTAAAACTCGTATTTTCCGGTTATTTTTCTGAGGCGGAATTTGTTTTGGTTGAAGGCCGGGCAGGAAGCCGGGAGGAACTTAAAATTGAACAACCTCTTTATATTTACGATCAGGAAAAAAAATATACCCGTGAGATGTCGGCTATTTTTAGCGAGCTTACTTGGCATCAATTTCCCGCTGACGGCGGCGGCTGATTTCTACTTGCATCACTCTTTTTAAGATAGCTGCTAATTCCGGATCGTTAAGCGCGGCAGTAGTCTCCGCGATCATTTTCTTATCTCTTTCTTTTAATACAAGCTTTTTAGTCACCGGATAATTTTCTTCATTTTTCGCTTTAGCAAGTTTATGGCCGACTGAAAAACGAATTTCTTTAATAGCATCTTTTCCGGACAGTTTATTTAGCTTAAGGCGAATTTCTTCTTTCATAAAATGGAGTTGTTGCACCCAGACAGAGGAAGTTGTTTTAATAAATAAAGTTCCGTTTCGCAGGCAATCAGGCTGTGTTTGAGAGGCGATTTGCTCGCCTACAGCCTTTGGCCATAATTTCAACAGGGCATTTTCTTCCAGCTTAGCCGCCATGCCTCTTCTTTTAAAGGCCTTGAAAAGAATATCACCTATGGATTGTAATCGAGTCTTTGAATTTTTTCTACGCATTATTTTTGAAACTCCAATTCTAATGAAGCTCAGATGTTATCCCAACACGGGATGTCGCATCTTAAAAAAGAGGCCTGCGGCTTTTTTCAATGGTGCGCCATAAGCACAGTGCAGTGACATCTGCAAGTTGAATTATCCCGCCATAGGCAGGACGCAAGTTTAGCGGAATCTGCTCCCAAAGTATGCTTTTTGGTTCATACTTGGGGGTGCTATTTTTTAGCACATTTTAAAAAAATTGGTTACTATTTTTTGTTCAAGTGATACGGACAGATTCTCGCAAAGCACCATTGAAGAGTATAAGGCAGGAAAGACGAGAAACATTTGAAGAATGCCCTCTGTGATTTCGTCGCCGGACGCAGGGGCTATGGGCACAAGTAAAGATACGTTCCGCACGGCGACGACATAAAAAGTGATTCAACCTGAAATGTGGATATCTCGTAGTGCAATTCCTATTTTGGTGATGCAAATAAAAATCGGATACGGCAATAGATTCAATAGAGCAGCAATAATGGCGATCTTTTTGTGAGAAGTCTTAAAAACGCCGACGATGCCTGGAAGAAAGCCGACTAGAAACAGCGTAATTGCATCAATAGTGATCGCAAATGCAGGACCAATAGGTCGAATGTAAGATCCTTGCGGTACATAGAAAACGCCAGATGCAATATAACAGGCAAAAGCCACCCCAATAATTCCGGATGCGAGGGGTAACATCCACCAAAGGTTTGACCACTTCCATTTTTTCATATGATTCCTCAGGCGCCGTTGGCCGACGCGCGCAGCGCGTGGGCCAACAATTAATATACCAAGTTGGTGTTTTCCGATATTTGTTGAAAAACTACTTTATTTAATAAATAGTAGAAAGAGAAATTATACCATAAAATCAACAAAATTTAACTTTTGCTACTTGGTATTTAGTCTTTATTACCACGAATTGCCAAGTTGGTAAAACATGGAAAATTTGTCCGGCTACCATCAAATGCTACGCAATAATAATTTATTATGGTCAATGATTATCAATCCTAATCATGCACTTGTCGCCATAATTCAATTCTACTGATAATTAGGAAGTTGTCCTTACCGTAAGCACTTACCCTGAATACACACAACTTAACGAGACTAAACCAATTTACTTAACTCCTCAGAAAAAATGTCATATATTTTGCGGTTAAATAAGATGTGGCGAATAAGTTTTATGTCTGTATTTTCCCTGGCAAATTCAATGCAGATTTTTATGGCCAGGTGCGCTGCTTCTTTTTGGGGATAACCATAAACGCCGCAGCTTATGGCCGGAAATGATATGCTTTGCAGTTTCTTTTCCCGGGCAAGTTTTAAACTATTCCTGTAGGCGCTTTGCAGAAGTTCTGCTTCATCTTTATTGCCGCCGTGATATACTGGTCCAACGGTGTGGATTACATATTTTGCTGCCAGTTTTCCTCCCGTTGTAATTACAGCCTGACCTGTGGGGCAGCCTCCAATCTGGCGGCATTCGGCCATGATTGCTGGTCCACCGGCATCATGAATTGCTCCATCAACACCGCCTCCACTGATTAAATATTCATTAGCAGCATTGACTATGGCATCAGTTGTTTCCTTAGTTATGTCACCGCAAACAAGAACTATTGAGGTTTGATTGATTTTTGTTTCCATAAAACATGTCTAACTGAATAACGAAAAGGTGTAAAGAGGGAATTTTTGCGATCATTGAAGAAGGCGTTTTTATACCAGGTTACTTACAAACACTAAGATTTGTATTTTTGAAAGCTTACTTGGTATTATGTTGAAAATTAAGCATTTAAATGATAGAGACATGCGTCGTTCTAATATGAAGGAAAAGGTTTATGACAACTCTCCAGGCAAGAAAAGATAATCAACACGAAAATATATGTGAAGAAATATTGCGGGAAAGAGCTGCGGTATTAAGTCGCGCCGGTTATGCGCTCGAAGATGCCATTGACCGTTTGATGTTTGTCGCGCGGGAAATTGAGACAAAAATATCGCTGCTGAAGTCATATGAGACTGACGCGCGTGATCGCAAGATATTGGAACAATATAAGTCGTTACATGAAGAAATAAACTTGAATATTGATCAGTTCAATGATCTTTGCCGGAATGCCCAGCTTAAATATTATTATTTGATTGTAACAAGGGAAGCGCTGGGACTTCGGCGGCACGAAGTGATTAAAGACATATACCGGATTCCGGCAATTATGAAAAAGATAAAGGTGGTTTGATGGATAGGTTCAAAAAACAAAGAGCACGGATGGTAGAGACGCAAATTAAAGCGCGCTCGATTACTGATCCCCGTGTACTTAAAGCGATGGAAACAATTCCGCGCCATCTATTTGTCGATGAAGGGCTGATTGATCAGGCCCATAGTGATAACCCTCTGCCTATTAGTGAGAAACAAACAATATCTCAACCTTACATAGTTGCCCTCATGACGGAGGCCTTAGAGCTGAAAGGGAAAGAAAGGATTTTAGAAATCGGCACCGGTTCCGGCTATCAAACAGCTGTTCTGGCTCATCTGGTCGATCGGGTTTTTTCCATTGAACGTATCGCCTCTCTGGCCACCCGGGCACGAAAGATTCTTGATCAGCTCAATTATTACAATGTGGCAATCAGAGTGGGTGATGGTTCTTATGGCTGGAAAGAAGAAGCTCCATTCGACGCTATTATTACAACTGCCGCCGCGCCGAAAATACCTCAATATTTAGTTGAACAGTTGGTTGTGGGTGGAAGATTAGTTGTCCCTGTGGGAAGCCGCGATGTTCAAACGTTGTATAAACTTACGCGTGTCACGGAAGACCTGTCTCAGTTGAAAAAGGAAGATCTGGGTGGTTGCCGTTTTGTCAGTATGATCGGGGAGAGCGGATGGAAGGAATAAAACTGAATACCAATTTGCCGAAAGCTTGTTGTTTGGTCAGTTGGCATAAAATATTAGTTTGTTTTTTTTGTATTTTATTTTTTCTGCAGTTAACCATTTCATGTTCAGGATCTCAGGTGCAAAAGCCTCAGGCAGTAGGTGTTTACCATCGGGTGAAAAAAGGTGAAACCGCCTGGAGCATTGCCAGAGCTTATAATATTAAATTGCAGGATCTGGCCGAAATCAATAATATCGAAGATCCCGCACTGGTCAAGGAAGATACCATAATTTTCATACCTGATGCCAAGCAGGTAATCGATGATGTGATGACACATGCAAAAAGTATGGATGCGCAGGTAAATCCCACCGCTGCGGCAGATACAGCGGATAACGCAAAGAAACCTGTTGAAAATAAAAGTTCTAAGGAAGAAATAAAGGCAAACGGTGTACAGCCGGTCATGGATAAAAAAACAGTGCTGCCACCGGTAGCAACGGAAAAACAACCACCAAAAAAAGTTTTGCCTGCTGAAGAATCAGTTCCCAAAGAAGCAATTCCGGTGCCTAAAGGCAATGATGAAAAAAATGACAATAAGTCTAAAGTAAAATTACCATCAGCGGAAAAAGAAATAATTCAGCGGGAATCAGGAAGATTTATCTGGCCGGTGCGAGGCAATGTGAAAACGCGTTTCGGAATTCAGCCAAACAAGACTTATCATAACTGGATTAAAATTGTGTCTGTCGCGGGAACGCCGGTAAAAGCAGCGGATTCAGGCACGGTTATATTCTCATCGGCTTTAAAAAATTATGGTGAAACTATTATTATCCGCCACGAAAAGGAATTTGCGACTGTTTACACGCACCTGAAGAAAAGATATGTCAAGATCGATCAGAATGTCAAAATAGGTGAAACTATCGCTTCGGTGGGACAAAAAGATGAAGCGGGTAATGCTTATATTAATTTTGAGATCCGTTTGCACGGTAAGGCGCGCAATCCTCTATTTTTTCTGCCTTAATCTGGAAAATCATTAATCATTGACTAAAATTTCAAATGATGTTAAGCTGTTTCGTTATCACGGAAAGGTGGGGACTTATAAAATGTTTAAAGTAGGGGATTTGGCGGTGTATCCGGCCCAGGGGGTCGGTGTCATTGAAGCTATTGAAAACAGGGAAGTAATGGGTAAAAATCAACCTTTTTATGTCATGAAAATTATGGGCAATGGCATGAAAATAATGATTCCGATGACAAGTGCGAAGACTGTCGGGTTGCGTGAAGTTATATTGGAGAAGGAAATACCCAGGGTATATGAGATATTAAGAAATAAAGATGTCACAATAGATAAGCAAACCTGGAATAAGCGCTACAGGGAGTATCTGGAAAAAATAAAGACCGGGTCTGTTTTTGAAATTGCCAGCGTATTGCGAGATTTGTTTATTTTAAAGAGCGATAAGAACCTTTCCTTTGGCGAAAGGAAAATGATGGACACGGCTAAGAATTTGCTGGTTAAGGAAATATCTGTGGCTACCAACGCACAGGAAGCCAAGGTAGAACATGAATTGCAAATGATTTTCACAGTGCAATAACTTTCACTATTAATAACAAGTTGCTTTCAAAAAAACTATGAATTTTTGAAAGCTTACTTGGTATTATGCCAGGTAAATCAAACTTTTTCATGCTTGATAGCAACTTGGTATCAATTCAAATAATGTAAGCGGGGAGGAGGTGAGATCGTTGATAATTAGAGTTATCTTAATTCTTGCTTGTTCGGTTAGTGGTTATTTTATCGCCTTTTATTCAGCTGCAGACAGTCCATATTTATACCATGAATCAATTGCCGGCTTTATTATAGGTTTAATAGTTGCGCTGTTGGTGATAAAAATTGAAAAAGATATTCGTAAGCTTTCCTTAAGAATAATTATAGGTGGTGTGTCCGGAATGGTAGTCGGATTGCTGATTGCTTTAATTCTTGGTTTCGGGTTGAACATGGTCAGTAAAATTCGAGAAAATCAGCAGATAATTCCCTGGATTTATCTTCTCATAACTGGAATAATGGGCTACTTGGGTCTTGTGTTAGGTTCAAAAAAAGTTGATGAGTTTAGTTTTCGCGGTGGGGAATATAAGTCGACATCAGATTTTCGTATTTTGGATACCAGCGTAATTATTGATGGAAGAATTGCGGATATTTGTGATAGCGGTTTTATTGAGGGTCAATTAATAGTTCCCCGGTTTGTATTAAATGAGTTGCAATTGGTTGCTGATTCTTCCGATTCTATGAAAAGATCTCGTGGAAGACGGGGGCTAGACATTCTCAATCGCATGCAAAAAAGTTCAGCTATTAACATTGACATTGTCGACCAGGACTTCAATAAGATCAAAGGAGTTGATGGTAAGCTTGTAGCATTGGCTAAGAAAATTGATGCCAAACTTTTAACCAATGACTATAATTTGAACAAAGTGGCCGAATTGCAAGGTGTCCGGGTTTTGAACGTCAATGAGTTGGCTAATGCCATGAAGCCGGTTGTCTTGCCCGGTGAACAAATGACAGTAAAAATTATGCGCGAAGGCAAGGAACTGGGGCAGGGTGTGGGCTATCTGGATGACGGGACGATGATTATCGTAGATCATGCTCAGAAGATGCTGAATATGAATGTTGAAGTGGTTGTCACCAGTGTTTTGCAGACAACTGCGGGCAGGATGATTTTTACGGAATTAAAGGAAATGGCAGAAAAGAAGAATCACCAAAACTAACAAACATAATTTTAAACAGGCGTTATCTTTTGAATCCGGAAAGAAATACCTTTGGTAAATAAGCCCGGGAAGATTATTTTCCGGGCTTATGTTTTTTGGGGAATAACCAGATAATACCATTTCGCTTTCAAAGGATAACGCGGTGGCAAGGAGGAGGCGACGAGACGTATTGTACATACGTTGAAGAAGCCGACAACGATGCCAACAAAGTTAGCCAAAGAAAGCGAATCAGTATGAAGACTGTAGCCATCATTACAGCCGGCGGTGCAGGACTTAGATTAGGCTCTTCTGTTGCCAAGCAATACTTGCTATTGGCTGGTGTTCCGGTGCTGGTCCGCGCCCTAAAAATATTTCAGCAGGCAAAAGTTATCGATCAAATTGTTTTGGTTGTGCCCCCGGATGATTTGATCTCCGTCCGAAAGCAGTTGGTAGATAAATATGATTTGACCAAGGTGATAGCCATTGTTGCCGGTGGTAAAGAGCGTCAGGATTCCGTAAGAAACGGTCTTTACGCAATTGCAGGTATTTGTGATGTAGTGGTAATTCATGATGGCGTTCGACCTCTGCTAACTGAAGAGATGATAATTAAAGTTGTTGACGCCGCAAAAAGTGATGGCGCTGCTTCGATTGGTGTTAAAGTTAAAGACACAGTAAAACAAACCGCAGACACTGACCTGGTAGAAGCGACACTGCCTAGAAATAATTTATGGTTGACACAAACTCCGCAGGCATTCGCCTTTGATGTTTTGCAGAAGGCCTATGCCGCGGCGGTAAGCGATAAATTTTATGGTACCGATGACGCGTCTTTGGTCGAAAGGATTGGCACAAAAGTAAAAATGATCGCCGGTTCTTATGAAAACATTAAAATTACTACTCCGGAAGATCTGATTATTGCGGAAGCATTTATAAAAAACAAGGTTGGAACGATAGTGAACACTCGCAGCGGTTTTGGTTACGACAGCCACAGATTTGCCGCAGGCAGAAAACTCATCCTCGGCGGTGTGGAAATGCCATTAGATTACGGCCTGATGGGTCATTCTGATGCCGATGCACTTCTCCATGCCATTTGTGATGCGCTTTTGGGCGCGGCTGGATGCGGCGATATTGGAAGGCATTTCCCGGATAGCGATCAGGCCTATAAAGATATTTCCAGTATTATTCTTTTGGAGAGGGTCAAGAATATTATCGAAGCAAAAGGATTTCTTATTAATAATATCGATGCCACTGTAGTAATGGAAAAACCCAAGCTTGCGCCGTATGCCGCAGCTATGGTAATCAATATAGCACGGACACTGGAAATTTCTGAAGCAACGGTAAACGTTAAAGCAAAAACCAACGAAGGCATGGGCTTTGTAGGCAATAATGAAGGTGTAGCGGTATTTGCCACTGCTTGCGTAACGGAAAGGAAAACAAATGGCTCCAAAGCCCAGGGTTAGATTTGCGCCTTCTCCAACCGGAGAGCTTCATGTGGGTAACGCGCGCACGGCATTGTTCAACTGGATGTTTGCCCGCCACTTCGGTGGAGAATTTATTCTGCGGATTGAAGATACAGACGAATCCCGCAGCGCCTTATCCTATCAGCTAAATCTGATCGATGATTTAAAATGGCTGGGTATGGATTGGGATGAAGGGCCGCAAAAAGAAGGAGCTTACGGCCCTTATAAACAAAGCCAGCGCCTCAACATTTATGAGGATCACCTTCAAAAGCTTATTGCCACCGATAAGGTTTATCCCTGCTATTGTACTGAAGAAGAACTCGAAGAAGAGCGTCAGTCGCTGATCCTGAGCAAGCGGATGCCGCGCTACATGGGCAAGTGCCGCAATCTTTCGCCTGATGAGCGTAAAGCCAGGGAAGAGCAGGGCAGAAAACATTCCTATCGGTTTAAAGTACCTCATCTGACCGTAGAATTTGATGATTTAATCCGTGGAGCCATGAAATTTGAGGGTGAAGCAATTGGTGATTTCATCATCGTTCGTTCCAATGGTATGCCCGCGTACAATTTTGCCGTAGTTATAGATGATCATCTCATGGCGATTACGCATGTCATTCGTGGTGAAGATCATCTTTCCAATACCGCCCTGCAAATTATGCTTTACCGGGCTTTTGGTTTTGAGTCGCCAACTTTCGCGCATCATTGCCTGATTCTGGGTAAAGATCGGTCCAAGCTCAGCAAGCGTCACGGTTCAGTCTCTGTTGGCGAATTCCGCAAACAGGGCATTCTACCGGAAGCGCTGATTAATTATCTGGGATTGCTAGGAAGTTCTTTTACGGAAGGCCGGGAAGTCTTGTCTCGCGAAGAAATGATTGCGGCCTTTTCGCTTGAGCGTGCCTCCAAAAGTGGGGCGATATTTGATGAAGAAAAACTTCACTGGCTCAATGCCATATATATTAGAAATTGCGAAAATGAAGATTTCATCAAAAGACTTTTTCCTTTTTTGCAGCAGGCAGGTTATCAGCCGGACAAACTGGATGCTCAGTGGTTGAAAAATGTAATTGATACGGTTAAAAATGACTTAATAAAACTAACCGATATTGGCGGCCATATTCGTTTCTTTTTTGATGAGCAATATGAACTGACGGATGCTGCAAAGGAAATTCTTGCCACAGAGGGTGCCAGAAAAGTGGTAACGACCTTTGGGGAATATCTTGCTGCCGCACAAGGCCTACCTAAGGATTTGTATGCCGGGGCAATAAAATACGTCAAAGAAAAAACAGGAGTTAAAGGCAAGGAATTATTTATGCCTATACGTGCGGCGCTTACCGGTGTTGTGCATGGGCCGGAACTCGATCGTGTATTTGAGGTTTTGGGTAAAGAGAAAGCCGCAAAAAGATTGCAGCAGTATAATAAATAAAATGGAACCCTCTTGCAATAATGAATAAACCAAACACACCTGTCATTCGGCCAAAGATGCCCTGCAGTAATCCTCGTTTATCATTATTGTTTTCCCTGCTGTTTTTTCTATTTTTGCCTTCTCTTGTTTACTCTTACGATACATCATCTAATGATTTTAAAAAATACATGAGCGTGCTAGAGCAGCAAAGCACCAGATATGGGTGGAAAGACATCAACCCAGCAGCAATATCCTGGGAATATCACAGGACTTCAAAAAACAAGCATCCTCTAATGTTTACTTGTTTCGGTAATGCCAAAGGCAACTGCGTTTTATTTTTAGGTGGCGTGCATGGCGATGAATTGCCGACTGTCCATCTCATGTTTAAGCTGGCCAATTTTGTTAAAGACAATCATGTGCTGTTTAAAGACAAGTGCATTGTGATTGCGCCGCTTGTTAATCCTGATGGTTTTTTAGCGACCTTGCCAACTCGTGTCAATGCCGGTGGTGTTGATGTCAACAGAAATTTCCCCACAAAGGACTGGCAGGCAAGCGCGATTCGTCAATGGATTGCCAGGGGGAAGAAGAACAAGCGCTATTATCCGGGGTCAAAACCGGCATCAGAGCAGGAAACACTGTTTCAGATTGCTTTGATCAAGAGATTTAAACCGCAAAAAATATTGTCGGTGCATTCACCTCTTAATTTTTTTGATTACGACGGGCCTTCATCAGATTTGAATTCCTTTGAGCAATGGATGGAGAAAATATCTAAGGAGGCAAATCATCCTTTCAAAAAATTCGGCTATTATCCCGGATCACTCGGCAACTATGCCGGTCATGAACGCAACATTTTTACTTTAACGCTGGAGTTGCCTTCATCTGACCCCCGCAATGGCAGTGAGTATTTCCAGAAGTTTCAACCGTCAATTATGAAATTTATCAATCTTCCGGTTGTCGGCTCACCTCCAAGCATCAAGGTGATCGACAATTAAAAGTAATTGTATGTGCAGGTATGAAGAATAGTACCCCTCTTTGAACTTATAAAGACCCATCAAGTTCATCTTTTACATCTTTATTGCAGGATCCGGCTTGATTTGCTTTTTAGTAACCAGGTCAATCAGGATTATTGATTTCCTCGTACCTGAAACAACCTGCAATATGATCATTCACCATACCAACGGCTTGCATGAATGCGTAGCAAATTGTTTTCCCAACGAACTTGAATCCTCTTTTCTGTAAATCTTTGCTCATGGCTTCAGACTCGGGAGTGCCTGCGGGTATGTCAGCCATCTTTTTCCACGAGTTTTGAATAGGTATATTATTAACAAACTGCCAGATATAATGATCAAAGCTTCCAAATTGTTCCTGTACCTGCAATAAGGCTTTGGCGTTGGTGATGGCCGCGTTAATTTTGAGCTTGTTTCTTATGATCTCTGAATTACCAAGCAATCGGGAAATGTCATTCTCGCAATATTGGGAGATTTTCGTGGCGTCAAAATTGTCAAATGCTCTTCTGTAACCTTCCCGCTTTTTAAGAATGGTGGACCAGCTTAGTCCTGCCTGCGCGCCTTCTAAAATCAGGAACTCGAATAGTTTTCTGTCGTCGTGAATTGCTACGCCCCATTCATTATCATGATAGGACTGCTCCAATTCGCTTCTTTTGGACCATTCACAACGTTTCATAGGTAAAACTCTCTTGATTGAGTCCAATGGATGCATAACAGTGTAATAGACGGAAAATATTCCATCATAACAGAATATATAGATGGAACGATTTTACACTTATAATGATATTAAACCATATAACATGGAAAAACTGTCTTCTATTTTTTACCACATATAAAAATAAGAAATCATTTAGACTTTGGCAGCCAGCCCAGTCCGTGGGCATGCAGGCTCTGGATATAGAGCCGTTCAGAGGTTTCCGTCACGGCCGTTGTTTCCGGATAAGCGCCGCTTGGGTCTTGCAAATCAGCCACAATTTTGCCGTCTTCCGTGAAAGCCAAAACATGTCCGTAGGCTTTGGGCATCGGCCAAAACACGCGCGGCAGACGCAGTGTAAGCTTACGCATAAACGGTTTTGTAGCCAGTTTATCTATTGTGATGTTACGGGGCTTGGCAAACCCCAGCCAGATTTTTCCGTCAAGACCTCGCATCAGGTTGTCGGGGTAGCCGGGCAGGTTGTCCAGCAGCACTTCCGCCTGACTGTTCGCAGTCGCGATATCCAGATCATTTGCGGCAACTGATAGTTTCCACACCCTGTATTTACCGGTTTCATTAACGAAAAGAGTTTGCTCATTCTTGCTCAATGCTACGCCGTTGGCAAAACTAAAACCTTTCGCGACGACACGGGTAGTTTTATTTGCCGGGTCGTACTCCAATATGCGGCCTGTTGCTGACTGCTCTAGGATATCCAGCACGCTGGCTTCAAACGTCCCTCCCCAATCTTTAGGTGCAAAGCGGGTTGACGCGTCACTAAAATAAATCTTGCCGGATTTGGCTACCACTACCGCATCAGCATATAGAATTGGTTTGTCGTTAACCTTGTCGGTCAACACGGTGATCTTCTTCTCCGGGCTTATCGACAGCAGTCCATTGTTGACATCAGCAGCGATCAGATTTCCGGTGGCGTCAAAGTCGAAGCCAAGTACCCGCCCGCCGGTATTTATAAAAACTTCGCGCGCGCTGCCTTCCGGATTCATGCGCAGGATATTACCGCTGGCAACTGTGGTGTAAAGCTTGCCGTCTTTACCGATGGCGATATGTTCCGGCCCGACTTCCGTACCCAGAGAAATCATCTTGAGGTTGGCAAGCCTTGTATTGACCGCGTGAGGTGCGACGTAGCCCGGTGGCATCGGCGCATTCCAGATTACAGGCTTAATTGGTACCGGCCAGAGAGTCAAATAAGCGGCCAGGTGACACAAAAAGACAACAATCAACAAAACAATTTTTTTCATAATACCTCTTATCCTAAAGCGGAATATTATTATGCTTTTTGGTTAACCTTGTTTCCTTCTTGTTTTGCAGTGCTTCAAGCAATGCGATGATCCTTTTGCGTGTATCATGCGGATGTATTATCTCTTCTATGATTCCCATCGATGCGGCAAAATACGGATTATTGAATTTTTCTTCATAGCCGGCAATAAGTTCAGCTCTTTTTGCTGCCGGATCAGCTGCAGAGTTTATTTCACTGCGGTAAATAATATTACAAGCGCCTTCCGCCCCCATTACCGCGATTTCCGCTGTCGGCCAGGCCATGACGTAATCAGCGCCTAATTGTTTACTGCACATTCCAATATAAGCTCCGCCGTAATCTTTGCGGGTAACAACAGTGATCTTTGGCACTGTCGCTTCTGCGTAGGCGTGGAGCAGTTTGGCGCCATGACGGATGATGCCCGACCATTCCTGCTCCGTGCCGGGCATATATCCCGGAACATCGGCAAAGGTTAACAGTGGAATATTAAAGGCATCGCAAAAGCGGATAAAGCGGGATGCTTTATCGGAGGCATTAACGTTCAGGGAACCTGCAAAAAACATGGGATTATTCGCGATAACTCCAACCGGCCTGCCCATTAGCCGTATTAAAGCCACAGTGATGTTTTGCGCCCAGCTTTCATGTAGTTCAAAAATATCATTATTATCGGCGACGGCCTTGATTATTTTTTTCATGTCATAGGCACGCGCGGCCTTATCGGGTATGACTTTGTTAAGCTCCGGGCAGCTTCGATCAGCTGTGTCGGTTGTTGGAATAACAGGAAGCTCTGAGTTGCAACTATCGGGAAGATACGAAAGCAGAACTTTTATTTTATCGAGGCAATCAGTGTCGTTTTCCGTAACCACATGGCAGACGCCGCTTTTGGAGGCATGCGCAACGGCACCACCGAGTTGATCATGAGTTACTTCTTCGCCAATTACAGCTTTGATGACTTCCGGACCGGTGATATACATATAGGAAGTATTTTTCACCATGAAAACCCAATCTGTAAGTGCCGGTGAATAAACTGCGCCTCCGGCTGTTGGTCCCATTATGGCTGTGATCTGGGGAATGTAGCCGGAACTGATTGTGTTGCGGTAAAAAATTCCGCCGTAGCCGTCAAGCGAGGGGACGCCTTCCTGAATGCGCGCGCCACCGGAATCATTCAGAGCTATGAAAGGCTTTTGAGCGGCAATAGCCATATCCATTATTTTCCATATTTTCTTGGAGTGCATTTCGCCCAGGCTGCCGCCGGAACTGGTAAAATCCTGAGCAGCGGCAAAAACGATGCGGCCGTTAACTTTACCGAAACCGGTTATCACGCCGTCAGCGGGTATTTCTTTTTTATCCATGCCAAAAAGGATGGAGCGGTGCTGCACAAAAAGCTGTACTTCCTGAAATGAGCCTTTATCAAATAAATGGTCCAGGCGCTCGCGAGCCGTCAGTTTACCGCTTTCATGCTGTTTATTTATTTGCTTTTCGCCACCCATGAGCAGCAAAGCCTGAGCCTTTGCTGTAAAATTATTTATTTTATCCTGAGTCGTTGCTTTCTGTAAATCATCCCCCATAAACTATCTCCTTTTTGCTTCGAATGTTTTTGTCTTGACCAACCAAGATGTGTAAGCTATTACTACGGTGCTGTTGAAAAACGCTCAACTGCTGTGTTGCGCTGTAAAACTCACCGCTCAAAGTATATCCATATACGCCTCGCGGTTCAGTTTTTTGCGCGCCTTGCATCTGAACATTTTTGAACAGCCCTAAAACATGGTGGGTTTCAAACATCCACTATGCGCACAATATTGATGTTGCTAACATCTTTAAAAAAAACTGGCAAGCACGATTTGAAAGAAAATAATTTCAGGTTACACCATGCGCAACTTTAAAATGATTGTGGAATATGACGGTGCTGCCTATTGTGGTTGGCAAAGGCAAAAGAATGGTATTTCGATTCAACAACTACTCGAAGATGCCATTGCAAGAATTGTCAGAGAAAAAGTGACATTAGTCGGTTCCGGGCGCACGGATGCCGGTGTGCACGCGATCAATCAGGTCGCCAACTTCAGATGCACCACTTTGCTTACTGCGCTAAAGTTATTCCGTGGAGTCAACAGCGTTCTGCCGCCGGATATTGTGGTCAAATCGCTTGATGAAGTTCATGTTGACTTTCACGCTCAGCGTGATGTTCTGAGCAAAATTTATGTTTACCGTATCTGCAACAAGCCCTTAAGGCCTGTTCTTGGGCGCAATTATTTCTGGTTTATCCGCTTTCCGTTGAATCTGGCAATGATGAAAAAAGCGGCGCAATATTTAGTAGGCACGCATGATTTTACCTGCTTTTGCGCGACCGGTTCTGATATTAAAGACAAGGTGAGGACAATAACCGCTATTGATATTAAATCCGGCGAAGACGGTCTGATCGAAATAACTGTGGAAGCCAAAGGCTTTTTAAAATATATGGTTCGCAATATTGTCGGCACGCTTACGGAAGTTGCCCGGGGCAAAAGAAAGCCTCAGGACATGAAAGAAATAATTGATTCCCGCAATCGCAATATCGCCGGTGTGACTGCTCCGGCGTGCGGTTTATTTTTAAAGGAGGTTAAGTACGATTAATGAAAATACTATTACTGGGGCATAAAGGAATGCTGGGGAGTGATCTTCTTACGCAAATGCGCTTGCACCATGAGGTTGTCGGAATGGATCAAGAAGAAATTGATATTACGTCAGCCGGCGAATGCGCCAAAGCAATTGAAAATACTACGCCGCAAATAATCATCAATGCAGCAGCTTATACCAATGTTGATGGCTGTGAGACTGCGAAAGAAGAATGTTTTGCCGTCAATGCAGAGGCGGTCAAAAATATTGCGATGTCCTGTCAAAACAAAAATATTCGGATAGTTCATTTCAGTACGGATTATGTTTTTGACGGTAACGGGAGCTCTCCTTATAAAGAAGATGAAAAGTGCGATCCGATCAATACTTATGGAGCTTCCAAACTTGCGGGTGAGAAGTATCTGCAGGAGCTTGCACGAAACTTTATTATTATTCGTACGGCCTGGTTGTATGGAGTTAACGGTAAAAACTTTGTGCGGACAATTCTGGAAAAGGCAAGAACAACACCAAGGCTGACAGTTGTTGACGATCAAATAGGTTCTCCAACCCATACAAAAGATTTGGCGGCGGCGGTTGATCATCTCATTGAAAAGAATGCTCAGGGCATATTCCATGTGACCAACAGAGGCAGTTGCAGTTGGTATAAGTTTGCCGTAAAAATATTGCAGGAGGCAGGGATTGATGATGTTGAAGTAAGCCCGATTAACTCAGACCAGCTCGTCAGAGCTGCAAAGCGTCCGGCCTACAGTGTTATGAGCATGCAAAAATTTATTGCAACAACAGGGAAGGCAATGCAGCCGTGGCAATTGGGATTACAAGGTTATCTGGAAAGCGTTAAATCCCGTCTGCACACTTTGACATAAAAGGAGAGATTCCAAAGATCATAAAACCAAAAAGGCGGAAAAATATAATAAAAAAGCTTCCCACAATACGTTGTGGGAAGCTCGAGTAACTGCTTCAAAAGTCATCGCTTGTTAGCGATTACTGTGAAAAAGATCTGGCGAATAATTCCTTGATTGCTTTCCTGCCGTTTTCTTCGATAAAGCGGGTTCCGGTTCCGGTGAAGTGGACATGGCTGATAACCGGCTCATCTCCCTTTTTGCGTTCAACCCAATCCAATTTATTCCAGAGGTACCACTTGTTTCTTTTCTGATCAAAAGCATGCAATGGTTTGTTGCAGATTTTGCTGAATTCTGCTCCCCAGCCGGTGCCGCCCTTGACAGTCTTATCGTCGAGGATTTCGCCGATTACAAAAATTTCCTGGCCGCTGTTAATCTGGTACCAGATACTTTGGAGTATCTTGCGAAAAGTCGCGTTATCCGTGTAACGGCGACTCATTAATTTCGAGACATATTCCAGGCTCACATCGCCATTTTTCAGTTCTTCATGATTGAGGACGCGCAATCCACGTTTGCGGATGAGAGTGTGTCCGTTAAATGTAAAATTTACTTCTTCAATTCCAAGGCTCTCCGCATTCGCGCCAAATTCCGCTTCCGCCCCCTGAGCCCCGCCACTAAAGAGTATACAATCTTCTTTTTTCATGTTTTTCCCCTTCCTCAACTTGCTTGTTTTTATAGATAATCAAAATTAATTAGAATGTTTCGAGCTTATATCAAAGAAACAAAAAAAAAGCTAATAAATTAGAGTTACTTTAAAAAGCAGGAGTTATATCCGGACGGGGTGATATTGACGTCTGCTTATTTCGTCTTGACAGCTACAGGCAAATTAAGTATCTTTTTTAGGTATTTATTTAAGTTTACGCGTTTAAAATGGAGGGTTTTTATGCAAAAATATTTTAAACTGCTGTTGATTTTTATATTGGTGTCGATTCTTTTAGCGTTGCAAAGCTGTGCTGTAGCAACACAAGGCACTATTATAACACCTGAGATATCATCGCCTTTTGAGGGGGAATACAAAGTCGATCCCTATATGAAAGATCACATTCCCAAGTCTGTTGCTGTTTTGCCTTTTATTGATCTGTCTAAAAGTAAAGAAGCCATTGATATTGTCCGTCGCGGTTTTTACAACCATTTCAGTTCTCTGCCGTTTACTGATATGGAGCTCTATAGGGTTGACAGTTTATTAAAAAAGGCTGGCCTTACTGATGCAGAAGTAATCAGCAAGACATCGCCGCAGGAACTGGGAAAGATTCTGGGAGTTGATGCAGTAGTCTTCGGTCAAATATCTGATTTTGATAAGTTGTTTCTGGTTGTATATTCTCAAGTTTCCGTGGGAGCGGAAATTAAAATGTATGATACCAAAACCGGCAATTTCCTCTGGAGCGGCAAGCACACAGCCAGAAGACATGAAGGGGGAATAGCAACAAATCCCATAGGCCTGGTTGCGGTGGTGATTACTTCAGCATTGAACATGCGGGATATTCAACTGCTGCGGGCCAATGATGATCTTTTCCGCGATATGGTCAAAACAATTCCTGTGCCTTCCATCGCAGATGCGCTCAGGCCACCATCCATTACCCTTCTAACTCAGGATTCCAAAAGCTTGCCTAAAAAGGCCGGTGATGAAATCAAAGTAGTTATTCAGGGAACACCAAGAATGCAGGCTTATTTTGATATCGGCACTTATAAGAAAAATATACAAATGAAGGAAGTAGAGCCGGGTGGATATTACGGTGTTTATAAAGTGCTGCCCGGTGACAATATCGATAAAGCAATCATCACCGGTTATCTGACAGACGATTCCGGCAATACCGTAGAGTGGGTAGATGCAGTAGGGTCTGTGACGCTCGATACCATTGCACCGGATAAGCCCAGGAACCTTACTTCCATTGGACGCAACAAACATGTATTGCTGGGTTGGGAAAAGCCGCAAGTATCAGATCTTGCCGGGTATAAAATTTATCGTTCCAATACACCGCTTAGCGGCTATGTAGAAATCGGTAAGATGGAATTAAACGAATACCGGGATGCCGAAAGCACGCTGGTTAATTCCCAAAAATATTATTATCGCGTTGCCGCTTTTGATTTTGCCGGCAATCATAGTGAACTAACGCAAGTCACAGGAATGCCAATCGCACCGGGGCCGACTCCTGTCGCAGGTGCGATAGAAACAAATACAATCTGGTATTCCGGCGCAAGTCCCTATATTTTAGAGGGAGATGTTTTAGTTAAAGACAAGGCGCTTTTGACAATTGAACCAGGAACTGAAATTAAATCCAAAGGCGGCGCGCTGATTATTGAAGGCCGTATAAATGCGCAGGGTGACGATGAACACATTATTAATTTCGATTCTTTTCAAGATGGGACATTATGGCAGGGAATAATCTTTTTGAATGTTAAAGAAAAAGAAAATATAATTAAATTTGTTCGTATTAAAAATGCGCATACGGCAATAACCTGTCAGTCGTCATCACCAAGAATTGAAATGTCGGAGTTTACGCAAAACAGTGAAGTCCTGAAGATTTCTGGTGCGTTTTCCAAACCGCTGATTGCGAAAAATTCTATATACAAAAATAAAGGTATAGCTATTTGGATAAGTGATGGAGCGTCGCCTTTAATTAAAGAAAATTCCATACAGGATAATGAGAGTACAGGGTTGATGGTTCAATCGGCATCGCCTGATATTATGCAAAATACAATTGCCGGAAATAATAATAACGGCATTGTAGTGAAAGGTGCGGGTGCCAATATCAATCAGAATAATGTTGTTGATAATAAGCCATACAATATTACCGGAAATATGACCGGGACTTCCGTCAAAGCTCTGGATAACTGGTGGGGAAGTTCTAAGATTCTGGAAATGCTTGCCGGGATGCAGGGAAAAGTTGATATAAGTTTTGTTCTGGATGCTCCTTATCCGCAAGGTAAGACGCAGGCGATAACCGTGTTGGGGAAAAAGGCAGGTGGTCATATTAAAGCCGATGCCTATATGATCTTGTCGAACAGCCCTTACCGCATAGCTAAAGATGTGATTGTGGACAACGGCGCGACATTGCATATCGAGCCCGGCGTAGTGCTTGAATTTGAGCAAAAAACATCTTTGATTACTGAAGACGGAGGTATCGTTGCCCGCGGAACAAAAGAAAACCCGATAATATTTGCGGCGGCAGCCTCATCGCCTTCACCCGGTTTTTACGGGAGTGCAGTGCGTATTTCTAAAAAAACCAAAGTTAACAGTTTTTTTGCCTACTGCATAATTAAATACGCAACAACCGCTTTTGATATTTATGCCGGAGATCCGGAAATTTCCTATAGCTATGTGGCTCATTCTTCGCAAAATGCCGTATTTTGCCGCAACGATGCAAATCCAACATTGTCTTATAATACATTTGCCGAAAATCACGGAGAGGGAGCCATCAAGTGTGTTGGAAATGCCAATCCCAAAATATTTAATAATAATTTTATCTCTAACACCTGGGCTATTCAGAGTCAATCTTCAATTTATATTGATGCCCGCAATAATTGGTGGGGTTCTAATCCGCCTGATCAGAATATGATCTTTGGTCAAAACATCAATATAAAGCCATGGTTAGAAAAGGAAGAGAGCGTGGCGTTTAAGGAAAAGAAGTGAGAATTATTTTATTTAATTCTTGTTGCAACTTGGAAGATATTTTGTTATTTTTTGACACAAATTTAACGAGTCTTAATTTGATTCCCAAGGCATTTTGTCTTCGGAACATCCAAAGGAGGATCTTATGAAGTCAAGGTTAATGTCCATAGTGGTAATTTCCGGTATATTGCTTCTTTTTACAGGGGCAGGTTTTTGTCAGGATAAAGGCAATATAAGCATGTCCGAATGGGTAGAAAAAGTTAATCAGGGTTCTGTGAACTGGTCGCAAGGTTACATTGAAGCTGTAGGTATCGGCGCAGTGCCCGAGAAGTCGATTGGCAAGTCTAATGCCCGTCCCATGGCGTTTCGCGCTGCCGTTATTGTTGCTCAGCGTAATTTGCTGGAAATTACCAAAGGAGTACAAATTGACTCTGCAACTACTGTAAGAGATTTTATGGTAGAAAGCGATGTTATTAATACACAAGTGAACGGTATGGTTAAAGGTGCTGTAGTTGTACAAGGCAGTGAGGTATACAAGGCCGATGGCACAGTTGAAGTCACATTAAGAATGCCTCTTTATGGTAACTTGTCTCAGATAATAATGCCGCTGGCCATTGCAAAACCACCGGCACCACCTGAACCATCACCTGCACCGGTTGTAACAGCTCCTCCCACTACTCCAGAAGCCCCTGCTGCTTATACAGGCATGGTTGTTGATGCCCGCGGAATGCAGGCACGTCCGGCAATGTCGCCTCGGGTATTTGATGAAGACGGCAAGGAAGTTTACGGCTCAGCCAATGTTGACCGTGAATATGCAGTACAGCAGGGAATGAGCGGCTATGCACGTGATCTTACCGCGGCACAGAGCAATCAGCGCGTTACGGCCAATCCCATAACGGTTAAAGCACTGAGAACAAGCGGTGCCGGCAAATCAGATCTTATCATCAGCAACGCGGATGCCCAGCAAATTCGATCTGCTGCGGAGACTATGACTTTTATGAAAAAGTGCCGTGTAATGGTTGTTTTGGATTAGAATTTACCAAAAAGAATAACAACAAAAAAGTGGCCGCAGTCACACAAAACATTGAGTGGCTGCGGCTTTTTAATGAGACTCCAATGTGACAAGCGAAGCGCAGTCAGATTGGTAAGTCGAATTATCCCACTTGCGGAGCAAGATGGGAAAATTGGGAGAATAATATAAATGGCAGCAAAAGAGTTAAGCAAGGCGTTTGAACCGGCTGACGCCGAAAAGAAATTATACGATTACTGGTTAAAAAATAATTATTTTCACGCTCAGGATAAAAGTGAAGCCCCAGCTTTTTCCATAGTCATCCCGCCGCCGAATGTGACAGGGATGCTGCATATGGGGCATGCTTTAAATAATACGCTCCAGGATATTATTATACGCTTCAAAAGGATGCAGGGCTATAATACGCTTTGGATGCCGGGCATGGATCACG
>JANXZU010000076.1 GCA_025355345.1 Syntrophaceae bacterium | reverse complement strand
GGAGCAACGGTTTTGGAAATTGCACCCTATCTCACCTTTATTTCTGGCTTCTCCTTTTATTGACAATATTCTATTTGTATTTTTAGGATCGCCTGATGGAACTTCCGCAAGCAGCATCCTGGTATAGGGATGCAGAGGAGTTGAGTAAAGATCGACGTTTGCCGCAAGTTCGACAATTTTGCCTAAATACATAACGGCAACGCGATCGGACATATTGCGAATTACATTTAGATCATGCGAAATAAACAAATAAGTCAAACCAAAATCATGTTTGAGCTCTTTGAGCAAATTCAATATCTGCGCCTGAATGGAAACATCAAGTGCTGAAACCGGTTCATCGGCAATAATCAACTCTGGATTTAACACAAGCGCCCGTGCTATTCCGATGCGCTGCCTCTGCCCGCCGCTGAATTCATGCGGATAGCGATTCGCCTGTTCCTTACTTAAGCCGACTTTCGCCATCAACTGCATTGCCATCTCATTCCGTTCATTACTATCGCCTGTTTTGGTGATTGTCAGGGGCTCCTTGATTATACTGATCGCTGATTTTCTGGGATTGAGAGAAGAATATGGATCCTGAAAAATCATCTGCACATTGCAGCGGTATGATTTTAGATCATTGGCGGAAAAAGAATCTATATCAACGCCTTTATAAAATATATTCCCTGCGTCTGGCTTCTCCAATCTGATGATCAATCTGGCCAGCGTTGATTTTCCACAGCCTGATTCACCTACCAATCCCAGTATTTCCCCTTTATGTATTTGCAGATCAATGTTATCAACCGCATATACACTTCTTGCCTCGCGATTAAATAATCCGCCACCTGATGTATATTTTTTTTTCAGTTCTTTTATCTCAACTAAAGATTGAAACATATTTAACTCATTACGATTTTTTATTTAATTTATTGTGAAACTCCAATTTCAAAAGCGAAGCGTTTGGAATTGGTTAGCTGAACAATCCCGCAAAGCGGATGGTATAATAACCCGCAGCATGCTGCGAAATCTGTTACCGAGGCTTGCTTTGGGGTTCATACCCGTCATGTTTCGGGATATTTCCGGTATATTTCCAGCACGACACAAAATGGTCTTGTTCAACTTCTGTTAAAATCGGTTCCTGTTTATTGCATTCTTTTTGCGCAACCGTACATCTGTCAAAAAACCTGCATCCTGAGGGAAGATTATATAAACTGGGAACATTACCCGGGATAGTTTTGAGATAAATTCCCCTATCAGAAGAAGCAGTATATTTTGCCGGCATCGATTCAATTAATCCCAGAGTATAGGGATGAAACGGGTGATCAAATATATTTTCAACAGTCGACGTTTCCACAATTTTACCAGCGTACATCACCGCTACGTTTTTTGCGGCCCGGGCGATAATTCCTAGATCATGGGTTATTAAAATCACTGCCATGTTATTTTTTTCTTTCAGATTGGAAATCAAATCGAGAATCTGCGCCTGAATAGTAACATCCAAAGCTGTGGTCGGTTCATCGGCTAGCAATAATTGGGGATGACACGACATAGCCATGGCAATCATTACCCTCTGACGCATACCGCCGCTGAGCTGGTGCGGATAATCGCGTACCAGTTTTTCGGGCTCATCAATACCTACTTCACGCAATTGAGCAGTGCTTAATATCATCGCCTCTTTTGAGGGAAGTTTTTGATGCAGCCTGATCGCTTCCGCTATTTGCTCACCAACTCGCAGCACCGGATTTAGTGAAGTCATTGGTTCCTGAAAGATCATGGCTATTTCACTGCCACGTTTCCTTCGCATTTCTTCAGCAGATAGCTTAAGTAAATCTTTGCCAGCAAATATCATTTCACCGCTCACAATTTTTCCGTTTGCCGGAATAAGATTCATAATCGAAAGAGCCAGCATTGTTTTTCCGCAGCCTGATTCACCTACAACTCCAAGCGTATCACCGGCATTGAGACTAAGCGTAACCCCGTCCACTGCGGAAATCCTGCCTTTAGCAGTATCAAACACAGTTCTTAAATTTATTATTTCCAGTAAATGTGGCATGTTATCGTGAAACTCCAATTGCAAAAACGCAGTGTAGCGGAATTGGCAAGTCGTACTGAGATCCAAACTTCAGAAACGAAGTGAACTGAAGTCTGTTGATCGAATTATCCAATAGCCAAAAGCTATTTGGAACAATCCCGCAAAGCGGTGGGCATTATACCCGTGGCTTTCTAACACGATTGCGCAATAATTCTACAAGCAGGCGTACGGTAACGCCTGATGCACCCTTGGGAATATAGGTTCTGTCTTTAGCAGTCCAGGCCGGGCCGGCTATATCTAAATGCACCCAGGGAAAATCTCCGACGAATTTGCTCAAAAAAGCCGCCGCTGTAATTGTGCCCGCAGCACGGCCACCACTATTTTTATAATCGGCTATATCGCTTTTAATCAGTTCACTGTAACTATCCCACAGGGGCAACTCCCAGACAAGTTCGCCTGTGGACTTTGCTGCCTTCTTAATTTCACTTTTTAGCTGATCATTCGTTCCTAACATGCCGATAACATCATCACCCAGAGCGACAATGCAGGCACCGGTGAGAGTTGCCACATCGATAATCGCAGCAGGTTTATATTTTGACGCATAGGATAAGGCGTCGGCTAGAATTAGCCTTCCTTCAGCATCTGTATTGATAACTTCGATAGTTTTACCGGAATATGATTTTAAAATATCGCCAGGTTTGTAAGCTTTGCCACTTGGCATATTTTCCGTAGCCGGAATCAACCCGACAATGTTAAGTGGTAACTGCAAAATCGACGCGGCCATAATCGCACCCATAACAGCAGCACCTCCGGACATATCTGTTTTCATCTCATCCATTTTTTCAGCCGGTTTAATCGATATGCCGCCGCTATCAAAGGTCAGACCTTTGCCAACCAAGACAATTGGCGCCTCACTCTTTTTTCCACCGGTATATTCCAGAATAATGAATTTCGGTTCTTCATTGCTGCCGGAAGCCACACCTAGCAAAGAATTCATCCCCAGCTCTTTCATCCTTTTTTTATCCAGAACCTGGCAGACAACATTTTTTCTTTTTCCAATATCTTTAGCTTTGTTTGCCATGATCGAAGGCGTCATTTCATTAGACGGAGCGGAAACAAGGTCTCTGGCAAAATAAACCGCTGAGGTAATTATTTGCGTCTTTTTAATTTCATTCTCGATTAGATTAAAATATTTTCCTTCACAGATTATCTGAAATTGCTCCATCTCTTTCAAATCATCGCGGCCGACAGTTTTATAATGATTGTACTGATAAAGACCAAGCAGCGCGCCTTCCACTACCGCCTGAATAATATTTTCTTTTGTTTCTTCAACCATTTTCCAATCAATGGAAGCTGCCGCTTCTTTTACATTCATGGACCGCAGATACTGCATAACTTTGGCAAAAGCTCCACGAATTTTTTCCAAGTCAGCTTCAGTAGATTTTCCCAAACCAAGAAGAACAATTCTTTTTGCCGGCAGCAGATCTCTTGTATAGACAACAGATACTTGAGATTGCTTAGCCTCAAAATCGCGGTTTTTCATTAGCTGGCTGATTAATCCTTTACATTTCTGATCAATTTGCAGCGCATCTCCCGCTAATTTATTTTGATCCTCAAAAAACGTTAAAATAATGGCCTGGCTTTTAGCCTCGGCAAGATTTCCTTTTTTGACAAATATTTTCACTTAACCCCCCTATTCTCTTGTTAAATATTTATTGTTCACTTGAATTAAGCGGAAGATAACACATCAACGTGAAAAGTCAATTAGTTAAGGACTGATGAAACATAGAAATCTTCTGATTATTGCAGTGTAACCGTATTACGCCGCAGACAATCACGAAGATTCTTGTAATTACTTTTCAGGATATATTTAAGATAGTTGATATTTTTTTCAATTGATTCGTTATAGATATTTCTCTGGATATTCCAACGATCTTGAAAGTGTCCCACCATATAGCGATTAACGTCGCTTAAATCCTTTTCAAATCTTGTCTGGGCGGATTTATAAAAATTAGTAGTTTTTCTTAAAAGATCCAGCTCGCTTTCAAATCCGGGAACTTTGCCCTCTTCAAATTCATGGAAAAGAGGAATCAATTTTTCCAGATAGAGCCTGTCGGCCATTTGACCTAACAAATCTGCGGTACCAAGCATCTTGCCCATAATTTCTATATTGACAGAGGAGAAACTAACCTTTTTTATATCATTGTTTAAGCCTGTGCAAATCAATATATCCCGGAAGCATTCTAAATCTTCAGAAAAATATTTCTCGTCAGTATAATAATCCTGTACAAAAACAATACTTCTTTTGACATGAATAAGAGTGTATTTGGCGCCGGTACCTGAATTATCTTCAACCGACTGAATATAGCCGGTATCATGCATAAGCGCAGAAATTAAGCCCAGATTTATTTCCTTGTCAGTAAATTTTACCCCCACCAGAAAGGCACCATGAATCAAACGCGCCATGGCCAAAAGAACCAGCATCGTGTGCCTTAAATCATGATAATTAGTGTTGCATTTCCTGAAACCAGGATAGTTGCCTTTAAATAATTTGTCCACATCGCAGAAAGCGTAATCCAGATAATGAAAATCGAATTGAAGATTAATCATCGAGATGATAAATTTAACTTCTTTGATAATCTCGCTATTGTCGCGAATATCCAAAAGCTTTGTGAGTAAGGAATTATCATCGTGAATGCTGTTATTTATTATCATTCAATCTCCTTTATGGAGCAAACTAGAATACAAAGTTGTGGTTTGCCGGTGTAATTTTAAAAACTGCTGGATTAATTCACTTATAATAGCATTTTTTATATACGTTTACATGCGGATCACCGAAAATACCGTTGCTACAATCTACACCAGTAGATTGATACATATAGTTATAAAAACAATTCCTGCCATAGGCCACGAGCCTTGTACCACCGCTAAAGGTACAGGCAAATGGCCCGGGAAAAGGGCTTGGGTTCTCGTATGCACACCATGTCCATCCCGCTCCCGGCGGCTCATCACTGCCACATGACGGGCAATAAAGATTAAAGTTTGTAATTTCAATATTTTGTGCCTGTGCCGCGGCACCGGTAGCTTGCGTAAAGCCGAAGAGCATTTTGCTAAAATTGGCAACTCCAGTTGCATGGAGATCTGCAGAAAGCACTACCGTTCGATTAATTTGCGGTGACACAGCAGGATTAGTGATAAAAGGTAAACTGGTATCTTTAAAAGCAGCCAATTGAGCAGCAGTACAACCGGTGCAATCTACCCAGGCTTTTACAATGTAATTTCCTATATTGTCGCTTGAAACTGACTCCCTGATAATCTCAATTCTAAAGCGATGGACAGTGTTATCTTCCAGCCAGGTAACTGTTGGGCCCGGGTAATAACCGCCGGTACCATCACCAATGGCTGAATTTGAAGGATAGGAAGTATCTCCCGTGCCGTTGCCGGCACCGTGCCTGTTGTCATCATAAGTAACTGCAGTACCGGCTGAACATGCCGTGCCTGGATTCGAGCCCCAAAGCATTAGAGCCAGATGATTATTGTTGTTGTTTGCATCGTTTCTGTTGCTGTTAATCAGAGCGTCAGTGTTGCATGTGGTAGCAGCGTTAGTATTGGGATATGTGTCGAATTCAATCGCCATTTTTGGCGGCTGCAAACCCAAATAATTTATTGTATCATTGCCCGGCCCTGCATATGCCATTAAAGCAGGCCAGAGATTTCCCACGGGACTTCCTCCTCTATCAGTTTTAACATTATTGAAACCATTAATAATGGCAAAAGTAAATCCATTACCATACGTTTGACTATTTCCGGAGCCATCAACAGTCAAAAATCTAAATTCAAAATAAGCCCGAATGCCAATGCCAAAATTACATATTCCGTTAACGCAATAACAGGCGTCACTATCTCCCCCATACCAGACAGCGCCCTCTGTGTTGGCAGCTCCACCGCCTAACGTTATTTTTGTATTTGTGACTGTCACACCGGTGCCAACCGGGGGAGCAAAATCACCAAATCCGTTTATGCTATGTGCCGTAGCCTCATCACCCGCTGCTCTCTGATAAACAGTAATTATCTTTTGAGCAGCAAATGCATAATGGCATAGACTGGACACCAGACAGATTAATAATAAGGCAATTGTTTTTTTCATTTTTATCTCCTTCAATATCACCTATTGGACTAATTGCCATAAGTTGACGTAGATTGAATTGCTATAGTTTTTCCTAAATATATACGTGATGTCAGTGCAATATTGTCTACATATCCACCGAACACAATAACCAGGGGAAATGCCGCCGGAGTGCCGGGAACGGCCTGGATATTCGTCAATGTAACCGTAGTGGAACCAACAATGCGTGCATCATAGGTGTACTGGGACATAACTGTGTAGGTAAGACCACTACCATTCGGCGGCAACGGATATGTTGCAATATGTTCGACATAAATTGTACCGTTTTCCGGAGGGAATATTGACGCTATGCCACCGGTATTATCCAGAACAAGATTTCCGCCTACATTGACTGTTTGCGGTGAATTGTAAGCATATCCAATGTAACCTTCGTCACCAGCATTAAACGTATAGGGATAAGCAGTAGCAAAAGTAAATCTAATCGGGGTGCCATTTGGTGCAGAGAAACTCCCCATTACCGGCACAGAATTAAAAAAGCGTATGGTTGAATAACCTTTTTTCTTAAGTATGCCTCCTGTAGGAAAAGTCAAACCGGAGCGAACACTCCCCGGGAAATAAAGGTTTATTGTAGTTCCTGACTGGGCTGTTACGGCATAAACCCAATCAGGTGAAATATCTAACAAAAATTGACCTTGATTATTGGGCAAAGGAATCACAAGTCCCTGTAAGCTGATTATCTTGTTATCTCTGGCAACGGTGTCAGTTTGTGGAACAATTCTAAATTCACTTATGGCAATTCTTATCCCTGATTCCGCAATATAAAAAGCTTTGGGCGCTCCCTGTGCAATAACCTGACCTCGTGTGGCTGTAGAAGTCAATGAATATATGGCCACACCAATCACTGTCAAAACAATAAGTGAGATTATAATAATGATTATGGTTGCTCCTGATTGCTTATCTCTTCCGGTCAGATATATTTTTTTATCAGCATTCATTTGTTGACACCTTTTTTTAAATAAGGCTCGGCGCGTTTTGAACCCCGTTTAGTCTAGGATTTACTGTGGTTGGAAAAGTGAGCAGTTGATTCTGATGTAATTGTCCGCTTCCGATCAGGTTGATTACTATGGTAATGTTGATTCTGGCCAACTGATTTATCGGATTTGCTGTGGTCCAAGGTGTTGTCCCATCAGCTTGAAAATAGGTAAGAAAACTATTTCCACCATTTGCGGCATCCAGTCCATCAATTAATATTTGTGCAGCTACTACAGGATTTGTACCTTCAAGAGTTATTTGAGTGCCGGTTTTCTTCATACTATACTGACATCCTGCCGATAATGTGCAGGATGGCACAATACTTTGGGGCAATGTATAATCAATTTGGGTCGCAGTAGCCGATGAAACAGCCGAAATATTGATTAACTCCCTGTTGATACGCGCCAGAGCTAATTGCGCTTTTTGCGATATTTGAGCAGCATCACGCGCGGAACTCAGATTTTGAACTCCATACATAATCGCACTGCTCAGGGCAATGGCCAGAATTCCCAAAATGACCAAAGCCGCAATCATTTCAATTAAGGTAAATCCTAACTCATTATTTATTTTCCACTGATGCATTTTTTCACCTAGGGAGTAAAAACACTGAGCAACGTTTGCGGCTCTTGCAAAGCCTTTGCAGGTTGCACAGGTTCAGTCAACGTCACCACAAGGACACTTTGCGTCGTATATGAGCCATTAGTAAGAGTCCTTATACTGGTATTAGCAGCATCAACATACGGTTTACCATCTATATAGTTAGTTTTAAAAGTTGCCAATTGCACCGGTGTCAACGTCCCACTGTTTGTGGTTAATTCATTACGATATTGACTGGTAAACACCTCCATTTGTTGAATAAGTCTGTATTGTCTTTCGACAAGACCTGTAGGAACAGCACTTTTGCTAAAGGAGGTGCCCATATACGATATAACAATCGTGACAGCTATGGCCATAACTGTTAAAATCACAATAACTTCAACAAGAGTAAAACCATTATTTGATTTCATGGTATGTATCCTGTAAACGGTGTTATGGTTACATTAACTGATGTCCCTCCACCAGTGACCGTAATAATCTGGTTGGCTGCCAGTGGAGTATTTACTGCTGCGCTGGTATAGGCACTATATGGTATTCCGCGATTATCAAAAAAAATTGTAAAATTGCCGACACTGATTTTTTTGGCAGCCAGGTTAATCGTTTTATTGGCATTAATATATTTATCGTCTTCCGGCAATCCAATATAATTAGTTATTGTTGTGCCCTGAAACAACCAATAGCTTGGCCCATTGCAACTCATCCCCCATATAACGGGAACACCTGCGGCGGTGGGTGTAGAGTTCATAGCTAAAGTCTGTGCGTAACGAAGATGCGTTTTTAAAGTATCCGCTCCTGAAATAAGTTCTACATCATAGTTAATCGTACGGCTCACGGCAACAACAGCCAGAATCCCCAGCACTACAAGAACAGCTATAATTTCTATTAAAGTGAAACCATCTTTTCCCGTAAATATTTTGCGCACAAACATTCCTCATGGACTACAGACTAAAGTTTATTAAACCTGGGATAGAATCTATTGTAAACAGTAACAACCCAATCCATGCTTTCTATTGATTAATATTACCACAATTAACAAAAAACTGCATCGCTTATGATATATATTTTTGAGGCAAATAATGCTTATGGAATCTTCCCTGCAAGGGATATTTTCGTCTTTTATTTTGGCGCGGCTAATTAAGATAATGTTTTCTCATAAGCTATCACCACGTTAGTCTAGCCTTTGGGGTATCACTTGCTCTTCAGGACATTCAAAATAAATCCCTTAGCCGCTGTGAAGTACATATTGATATCATCTAAAGTCCTGATGCTCAGGAAACGTGCCAAAATATAAGACCAGCGAAAGTAGAATTTCCGATAGGCCTTTTTATAATAGTCTTGAACCAACTGCTCCGACACAGAATGTAAAGAGAGTATGACATGAGAAAGATCATATTCCACCCAGCGTTTGTGTCGGAGAGCTCCTGTTTGTTCCGCCCGATTGAAAAGTTCCGTACCGGGAAAAGGTGTTGTGATATTGAAGATAGCATATTGAATATCAATCTTTGTCGCGTACGCAATTGTCGCCTCCATGCTGGCTTGCGTCTCTTCAGGGCTTCCCAGCATGAAAGCACCCCGGATATCTATTTGGGCATCCCTTGTCCAGGAAATTACATTTTCATATTGATTTAATTTAACCCTTTTATTGACAGCTTTTAAAATTTTCTCGTCTGTAGTCTCGAAACCATACATAATCTGATGGCAGCCCGCCGCTTTCATCAGCTGAAGAATATCGGGATTAACAGTATCAACTCTGGCAAAACAAGACCATGAAATATCTATGTGGTTGGAAATGATCAACTGACAAAGTTCTTCGACTCTCCTCAAATTAGCAGTAAAGGTATCATCATAAAAAGAAATTTCCCGGATGCCACAATTTGTTTTGAGATAAATAATCTGCTGATAAACATTCCGGGCGGAAAGATAGCGGATTTTTTCTCCAAACATTCCGGAGTAGCAAAACGTGCATTTTCCGGGGCAGCCACGCGATGTTATTATTCCTACAGAAGGTCTGCGTTTGGCTGCGCCTATCGCAGAATGGTATCTGTTCATGGGAAGTTTATTATATGAGGGCATCGGAAGATCGTCAAGATCAACATATTCCTCTTTTTGAGGATTGACAATAACTTTATCATCAGCAGATTTCCAGGTGAGGTTAGGAATATCGTGCATAGGTGACTTTTTTGCAATATGGAGAATTGCCTTCTCTCCTTCGCCGCGAATGACCATATCGCAAATATCATCCGCCACCAAACTCTGGTGAAATACTGTCGGATGGACGCCACCCATAATGATTTTCTTTTCAGGAAAGAGCTTATGTATTGATCTGGCAAGAATAGTTGCGCTTTCAATTTCAGGAGTAGTCGATGTAATGCCAATTACATCTATATCGGGAGAGATTGCGGATATGATGTCTTCCGTTTGCAGATTTTCCGCGTAGGCATCAATAATTCCGGATTCATAACCGTTTGCGTCAAGAACTGCGCAGAGTGTTGCCAAACCTAAAGGCGGCGTAATGGAATTAACCAAACCCCAGATGTTGCTTCTGGCAATGCGCCGATTGGGATTGATAAAGAGGAATCGCATATTTTCCAGCACTTCTTATTAACTAAGATTTTTGTTTACGCTTTTTTAACAACACAATAATTATTCATGCCTAGTTGAAAATATTGGTGACACTCTATAGTCATGCCTGTTTTGGAAAACAATTTTTTAAGTTCGGCGTGATCAAAGTATTGTTTATGATCTCTCATTTCATTCACACTGACAATACCAACTCGATAAGCCAGAAATTCAAGAACAGGTTTTGCTATTTTGCTGGGGACGGTTAGCACAAGCCTGCCGTTATTTTTTAAAATCCGCCGTGTTTCTCTCATCATTGAAAGAGGATCGGCAAGGTGTTCCAAAACCGCCAGCATTGTTACAATGTCAAACGATTCAGGTTCAAAAGGCAGGTGATCTATCATCGTCATTGGCAGAGTTTTAATTTTCTCTTCCTCATAATTGCCGACTTTAAAATCAATACCAATACCGTTTTTGATAAACGGCCTGACCGTTTTGAGCAATCTGTAATCCCAGCCGCAGCCGACATCAAGCAGACGACAATTAGGATACTGCCTTATCACAGGCAATACTTTCCTGATGCGTAAAGTTCTTAAGATTGGTTCCATAATTGGTTCTTTCATCATCGCAGCATGTTGTATTTACAGATGCAGTAAAGCGCCCGAATACCGTCTTTCCAATTTATTTTCTTGCCTTCTTCATAAGTCCGGCCATAATAAGAAATACCAACCTCATAGATCCTGCATTTTGTTTTGGCAATTTTTGCCGTTATTTCCGGTTCAAATCCAAATCTTTTTTCTTCAATTTTTATCGCCTGGATAATTTCCCGCCTGAATGCTTTATAACATGTCTCAACATCAGTCAGATTGAGATTTGTAAACATGTTGGAGATTAAAGTAATCAAACCATTACCTAATCTGTGCCAGAAGTAAACGACACGGTGAGCATCCGCTCCCATAAATCTCGATCCGAAAACGACATCGGCTTTATTATCAATAATTGGCTGGAGTATTTTGGAATATTCGGCAGGATCGTATTCGAGATCGGCATCCTGAATAATAATGACATCGCCTGTGGCCGCGGCAATGCCCTGACTTAGCGCTGCACCCTTTCCCTGATTTTTACTCTGATAGATGATGCGGCTGACTTTTGTTGCAATCTTTTCTTGCAAAATTCCTCTTGTGCCATCTGTTGAGCAGTCATCAACAATAATAATTTCCTTGTCCTGAAAGGGGGCACTCAAAACGGCATCGATAATTTTTTCAATAGTGCCGGCTTCATTAAAACAGGGAATAACAACCGATAATTTCATCCAAGCTCCTTTTGAAATACAATAAATATCCCCCGAAATTTATCATCATTGTTCATATCTTTTTTTATCATCGGGATCCAACATTTTGAGATTGTCATTAATTTTTTTTGTGTATTCATTATCATCAGGCGGCAGCTTCATCTGCGCGATCTTTAAATAATTTATTGCATCCCTTAACTGTCCTGCGGCAGCGGCAGCCATACCCAAATCATAAATATCCTTATAACTTGCTTTAGGCTGAAAAGGATTGACATACTTGGCAAGTACCCGATACGCCTTTTTATACTCCTTAAGTTTAATATAACTGGCATGCAGGTTGTGATACACATTTTCTGCAGGTAATGCTTGTCCCATCTGAAGCGCTTTATTATAGAGACTTGCGGCTTCTTCATATCGTTCCATTCCAAAAAGTACATCAGCTTTTAATGCGTAACCATGAGACACCTCGGGATAATGCCTGAGAATTAATTCTGCATAAGGCATTGCCTGGGCGTATTGCTTGCGGACAAGCAATACGCTGCAAATTATATGATTAGCGATATAATTAGCATCATCATCACGATGGATTCTCGAAGCTTCTGCAAGCATTTGTGATTGTTTTTTCGTACTTTGATCTTCATATTTTATTTCCATATAAGCAAAGGGATCAATGGCCTTAAGCTCATAATCATCAGCCAATTTCTTATAATGCACTTTGTTAACATATAACATTTCAGTGCTATCAAAGAAGATGGGCACAAATTGATTATTGCCCGCTATAATTTCTTTAAAGTAAGGTCTATTTAAAGAAACAGACAAAAAAGAAGGATCATATTTGCGGACAAACAGGCGAAATGTGTTAGAATCATGCAAAGCGTTGCTGATAAATGCAAAATCACGGTCATTAAAAACTGCAAGTTGCATGTCCATGTAAATTTCGTACTTCTTATCAAGCGCCCATTGCATATATCCGCCAGTGTTGGGTTCATTCATTACAGATCCATGAGCATCAATGCTGCTGAGAAACTTTACCACTCCGGCAGGTAAGTTGCTTTGCGTGAATGGATATTCCGGCCTGTTTTTAAAATGACTACCGTATGTCACTAAGGGAACAGCGACGAGAACAACAATCATAGCCAGAGGAATAATCCGGTATAATGTTCCTTCCTTGTTTTCAGATGGTTTATTCAGCAATCCAAGGCCATAGCGAATCATAGGAATAGACAGCAGCATAAATTCAAAAATAAATCTGTTGTATTTAATCAATAACACCACTGAACAGGCAAAAAGAATCAGGTGACTGATCCTTAATTTTCTTTTCCAAAGACAAATTAAAAAAAAGATAACAAAAGCAATCACCAGAATATGCTGCATGGTTACAATAAGATTTGAAAGAGGCAAAAACCCAAAAACAAAAATACTTCTGAAATCAATAGGAATCAATTCCGCGACATACAGTTGCTGATATAGAGCGTTTTGATAAGATATACTAAAAGGCGTTTTGATCAGTTCTATCACTCCCGGTGTGATAAATACCGTGTAGATTGTCAGAATCAAAAGCCACTTTGTTTTTTGATCTGTCTTTGGCCCGTTTTTAACAAAATAATCCTGATAATAAATTTCAGCAAGATAGGCAATGATTATCAGGATCATCACCGGGTATTCTATACCGTGGATATTGGACCACAATACGCCAAGGAAAGGCAGCAGCCATATCTTGTCCCTTTTTATCTCCAGAATATACAGAAAGACTACTATCAAAAGGTAGGAGAAGAGATGCGGTCTTACCAGCATTTCCCGAAATGTTATTGCCAGGGGATAACAGATGAAGAATGATAGCCCGATTAAAAGTGCTGTCCGATTATCGTCGCGTCGGATAAAAAATAAGCAGATAAACAAAGTTGTCAGGAAGTAGAGAAAGCATCTTAAGACTACGAGGCCTTGATAGCCGGCCCACTGAAATATTTTATAAATTATAACCTGAAACAGCCAGTAGTAGTCATACCAGGATTTGGCAGGTGTAATATAAGAGAAAAACGCATCATGAGCTATGGTGCCGTTTTCCCAAAAATACCGCCCGCCGGACAGATGATACCATAGATCCGTATCGTATCCCACAATCGGCCAGGCGATAAAGTAATATATGAGGATAAGGAAAAATATGAAAATCAGAGAAAGGAGATAATATTTAGAAGACGTAATTTTTTCATATAAACGCCCGTACATTGGGGATATTACCATTATTTAATTCCTGATAAGTACTATATTCAATTTATGGATCGCCTGCTCCGGCGAAGTTACCAGGAACGCCTCCTGTCACAGCAACACCACCGACACTTGATACATTAATTGTAATAGGCGTTCCAGTTGCGATTGTTATGACGAAGTCTGCCCCCACATTAGTCAGGTTCGCCGTGTTGCCATATTGGTTGGTATCCACCGCGTATGTATACAACGCTGTCGAATTCGGGGCTCTGCCACTGTTGGCCATTATGTATTTAGCCTGTACGGAAGACAGCCTGCCTTTCACCTCAGCAATTGCACCCTGAGCTGCAAGTATTCTTGCCTGTTCGCTGACGTTCAGGTATCTGATAATAGCAACTGCCGCCAGTATAGCAAGAATTATCAAGACAGCGATTATCTCGATCAGGGTGAACCCCCGCTCATTTCTTAAGTTATTGTTTATCATTTTGAAAAATTCCTCCTGCCATTTATCAAAACCCAAATAACAATAGATATTGATCCTGATAGACACTAACTACCGGCCGCGCGGAATCGCCCCACAACGTTTGGCGCCAAGTTTACATTCAAGACCCGATTGACTGTGATGGTTATATTCGGCGTTCCTGTTGTTACTCTAACATTGAAGTCTGTGCCCACATTATTTAAGTTGGCCGCATTGCGATAGGCATTGTTGCCTGTTGCATATGTATACAACTGCGGCGATGTAGGAGGAATTCCTCTGTTAACCATCATGTACTTTGATTGAACGGAAGACAACCTGCCTTTGATCTCAGAGATAGCACCCTGCGCAGCAAGAGTTCTGGCCTGATTTGTAAGGCTGAGATATTTCTTGGCGGCTACAGCTGATATTATTCCTAGAATAAGCAGTACCGCAATAATTTCAATAAAAGTGAAACCTTTATTATTTCTTAAATTTAGTTTGTTCAAAGGCTACTTTCCTATAAAAAATACAAAGGCTGGTTCAGGTTTTAATACCTGAACCAGCCTTATTTGATTCTTTAACAAAACATGGCTCGCTAAGTTAAGCCTGGTTCAAAAACTATTCGGTTAATCACCAGCTCCGTTGAAGTTGCCCACAACGTTGTTTCCGACACCCAATACAACACCACCGACAGCAGATACGGTAATTGTAATCGGCGCTGAAGCTCCTGCTGTTGCTACGGTAAAATCTGTGCCTACATTAGCCAGATTAGCCGCATTGACATAGGCACTAGCACCAGTCGCGTAAGTATATAAAGTTGTTGAAGTAGGTGCATTACCACTGTTAGCCATCATGTATTTTGCCTGCGCTGAAGACAGTCTTCCTTTTACTTCAGCAATTGCGCCCTGCGCTGCAAGTATTCTTGCCTGCGCCGAAATATCGAGGTACTTTGGAATAGCCACAGCCGCCAGAATACCCAAAATCACCAATACAGCAATTATTTCAATAAGCGTAAAACCCTTTTCATTTCTAATCATAATTTTCTCCTTTGATAATAAATTTTGCTATTAAATTGACTCTTTATTTTTACTAAACCTACATTAATGATTAGCAACTACCATGCCACTATTTAATTATTGATTTTGATATTTCTTATATATTTGCTCATATAATATGCTTAATTAACTCATTATTTTTGTTTTGTCAATTTTTATTATATTTTAAATTTACTTTAGCTTTCAGGCCAATTATAAAAAATGATGCATTACCTACAATTATTGTAGGTTCCTGGCTATATTTATATCAATATTCAGCTTTTTAATTCTATGCCAAAGGCTTCTTTGGTTTATTCCAAGAATATTTGCCGCCTTAACTTGAACACCTCCGGCTGTTTTTAAGGCGTGTAAAATCATTTCTTTTTCCATGATCATTAATCTATCATCCAGCACTATATTTTCATTAAAATTATCGGCAATATAAGCAGTTTTTTGCTTATTGATTATCTCCGGCAGATGCTGAGTTTCTATAATATCTTTTTCTACTAATACGGAAGCATGTTCTAATGCATTCCTTAACTCCCTTACATTGCCGGGCCAGGGAAAACCTATAAAAAGCTGAGATACCCTGGGCGACAATCTGACTTCTTTTCGAAAATTACTTAAAAAGAAATTTGCCAAAAGCAGTATATCTTCTCTTCTTTCCCGCAGGGGAGGCAGTGTTATAGCAAAAACATTTAAGCGGAAATATAGATCATCCCTAAATGATCCTTCTTTAATTTGCAGCTTTAAATTTTTATTTGTTGCCGCAATAAAGCGGACATCAACCCGAATCGGCTTTATCCCACCCACCCTTTCAAATTCCTTCTGCTGAAGTACACGTAAAAGTTTCGCCTGCGTTGCCAGCGGCATATCGCCAATTTCATCCAAAAATATTGTGCCGCCGTTGGCAATTTCAAACTTCCCCTTTTTTTGTGAAATTGCTCCGGTAAAAGAACCTTTTTCATGGCCGAATAGTTCGCTTTCCAGCAATCCTTCCGGAATAGCAACGCAATTTATTTTTACAAACGGCTTATCCTTGCGCAAGCTGTGTGCATAAATGCTTTCCGCGACCAATTCTTTTCCCGTGCCGCTTTCACCGGAAATAAGAACTGTAGAATCTGTCGGTGCTACTTTAATAATTTGAGTAAAAACATTACGCATGGAAACACTTGCACCAATAACATCGGGGAATAATGCTTTTGCCTCCAAATGGGTTAGAATACTCGTCACATTATCAAACACTTTATTAATTTGTTCAATATCATCCATTTTACTAATTTGTTTTCCCATGGTGGAATTTTTTATAATAGGTATTTTTTGAGCTTTTTGGACAAATCTCATTACCGGCATTAAAATAATTCGTAAAATAAGAAAACTTATTAGAAAAGTCAAAATCCCCATCATTATGATTAAATTAATGAAACCGGAAGAATATAATTGGTCGCTTTTTTCCTGATGATTAAGTAACTGGCAAGATAAAATAATACCTATTAATGTTATTCCTGTATAAATTACCGGAATCAAAATATAAAGATTAATAAAATATTTTTTTTTGTTCATTATTAAACTCTACTTTTTTGTAGCCAACTGGGTAAGATCCCATATCGGCATGAATATGGCCAAAGCAAAGAAGCCGACAACCGCTGCTAAACCCACAATTAAAATAGGGCCGATGGCGTCCGCAAGACCTTTAACGGCATATTCAACTTCATCATCATAATGCTTGGTAATTTCACGCAACATTTCATCAAGATTTCCTGATTCTTCGCCGATGGCAATCATATCAACGACCATTGGAGTAAAATATTTTGCCGATTTTAAAGGCGAGGAAATTCCCGCGCCTTCTTCAATACGATCACGAACGTAATCAAAATCTCTGGATATCGCTGCATTACCAATTGTTACAGAAAGTATACCAAGTGACTGCATAACCGGAACACCGCTGGTTTGCAAAATCGCGAAGATACTGGCAAAGCGCGACAAGGCGGCCTTCTTGAATAACGGACCTAATATCGGAAGTTCCAATAAAAAAGCATCTCTTCTAAATCTGCCATTTTCAGTTTTGAAATAATAGGATAAACTAAATATTGTAATACCAATGGCAGTCAGAATTAAATACCAGTAATTTTTTAAATAACTGTGCAGAAGCATGGCAACTTTTGTCGGCAATGGCAAAACAAGGCCGGACTTACTGAACATGGAAGCAAATTGCGGCACAACGAAAGTTAAAAGTATGACAAACGCAATTACCAAAGCGATAACAACAATCTTCGGATATCTTAATGCCGATTTAATATCTGATTTGAGTTTTGCTTCATGTTCAATAATATAGATCAAACGGTCTAAAACACCGGGCACGTTACCGCTTATTTCGCCGGCTCTGACCATACTGCAATATAAAGGTGAAAATATTTTGGGATATTTTTCAAATGCTTCCGAAATAGAAGAACCCTGTCTGATGTCTAGAACTATTTTTGTTATTGATTCCTTTAATATCCTACTTTCTGTTTGCAACTCCAATACCTGCAAAAGTCTTAATATTGGCACTCCGGCGCCAAGCATCGAACGGAATTGTTTTGTAAAGATTATCAAATCAGATACTTTTACCGTACCGCCAATGGATTGTATTTTTGTCCACCAGTCATCACCGCCGGTAACCTTTATCTGGCTAAGTTTTGAAGGGATCAGGCCGCGGCCAAGGATAATGGAATTTGCCGCTTCCTCCGACTCAGCTTCAAGAAAACCGGTTACATTCTTCCCACTCTCATTGATTGCTTGATAATTATAGTTGGGCATTTTTCTACCTTATTAATTTACGTCATAACTGCTGACGCGGCTTCTTCCAGTGTTGTAATTCCTTTAGTTACTTTTTCGGCGGCATCATTTCTTAAAGTTCTAAGTTTCCCCGCATTTACTGCGGCTCGCGTAATTTCCTGGCATGGCATCTTTTTCAGAATCATATCCTGAACCATTTCATCATTTACTAAAACTTCAAAAAGACCGGTTCTTCCTTTGTAACCGGTATTCTTGCATTGGTAGCAGCCTTTACCCCGCAGAAAATTGGCGTCTTTTGCATCTTGTGCCGTTATTCCCATCGCCTCCAGGCCTTTTTGCGCCGGCTTGTATGGTTCTTTACAATACGGGCAAACAGTACGCACTAATCTCTGGGCAAAAGATACCAGCATAACCGATGAAATCAAGAAAGGCTCAATGCCCATATCAATAAACCGTGTTATGGCTCCCGCGGCATCGTTTGTATGCACTGTGCTAAGAACTCTATGTCCCGTTTGCGCTGCTTGAACTGAGATAGCTGCAGTTTCAGCATCGCGAATCTCGCCAACCATTATAATATCAGGGTCCTGCCGAAGAATTGAACGCAGACCACTGGCAAATGTCATTCCTGCTTTCCGATTGAGCTGCACCTGCCGGACGTTATTGATCCTGTATTCCACCGGATCTTCCAGCGTAATAATATTGACGTCGGGCTTATTTATTGAATTCAAAATAGCATACAGACTTGTGCTTTTACCGCTGCCTGTAGGTCCTGTACTTAATACCATCCCGTATGGCTTGCTGCTCATGCTTTCAATTTTTTCCATATCCTCTGCAACCATTCCCAAACGATCCAGCGTGTAAATTCCTCCACTCATATCCAGCAGACGCATTACAAGATTTTCTCCGTATATTGTAGGGATTGAGGATACTCTGACATTTATTTCCTTTCTATCTATCTTGAGAGTGAATCTTCCATCCTGAGGAATTCGAGAAATCGTAATGTCCATATTAGCCAGAATCTTCATCCGGGCAACAATGGGCAGGAAAAGAGATTTGGGAGGTGAAGGAACTTCCATAAGTTTGCCATCAATTCTAAAACGTAACGATACAGTGTTTTGCTGCGGACTGACATGAATATCGCTGGCACCGTCACGTATAGCCTGAGCAAATATGGAATTAGCCAGGCGAACAACCGGTGCTTCTCCTGCCATATCCTGAAGCGACGCGATTTGCACTTCTTCTTTATCCGGAGCATCTTCACTTTGAACATCTAACGGTGATTCTATCTCCATGTTTTCCATGATGCCGCCCAGGCCGGATTGTGATCCATAAAGGCTATTGATCAGTTGATTGACTTCTCTTTCCGAACAAACCACCGGCTCTACTTCAGCATTAGCCATAATTTCGATAGAATCCATGGCGTTAATATCCAAAGGATCAACCATTGCTATTGTCAGCAAGCGTCCCTTCCTTTTTAAAGGAGCCAATTGGTATTTTTGGGCTACATCAATCGGTATATTGCGTACTAAATCGACGTCCAGTGGGAAATTATCCGGATGATATCTTTGAATCTTAAGTTGTCTGCTTAGTAAATCGATTATTGATTGTTCATTGACAATTCCCTGGCGCGTCAGATACTGACCGAGCTTCAAACCGGCTTTCTTTTGATCAACTAATGCTTTTGTGAGTAGCTCTTCGGTCAAAAGACCATTTTCTACAAGCATTTCACCTAAACGTTTTTTTATTTTCATTTAGCCTCCGGATGAATATAGTCTCAGCGTGGTAATATTTTTCTATTAAAAATTGCTGTATTTTCATCCCATTCGGATAATATTATTGTCCGAGCCGTAAACTGGGCCGGCAATCTTCCAATCTCATCTTCAACATCTTTAATATTATTGAAACATTTATCAATTATAACAGCAAACTTGATTCCTTCTTCTCTTTTATTCCAGAAAGAGAAAAAAACTAATGGCGGCATGCTTTGCCGATAAAAATCCTTCATGAAAGCATTATAGACATTTTCCATATCTTTGCCTCCTTCTATCTGTATTAATAAATCTCCTTTTTTAAGAGCTACATAATCAGCGGGAATTGAGGGGAAAGTTATTATTGTTCCAGACAAAAGCTTATTGGTATCTTTTATTTGCGGGTTAGCTTTAAGCACAGTATAAACTATATCAGAACTCGCGTTTCCGTAGATATTTTTTAGAATCTGCCAGAAAGTACTTCCTTCACTAACCCTTATTGTTCCTAAATTACCGGGCATTTTATTATCAATATTCTGAACTGCCGGAAAATTATCATTAGACGAATTTACCGGAGAATTGCTGACTGCTGCAGACACTGTTTTTTGCTCAAAAGAATCGGCAGCCAAATACTGATTAAAAAAAGCAATCGTGGAATAAACAAGAACAATTATAATTAGAATGCTCACAGTAGCCCATTTTGCATATATAAATAATGGCTTGGCCATTTCACTGATGCAATTCTTAACCAGTATTAATCCAGCCTTTTTCTTGCCGCGAATGATCATCATTAAAATCACTTGATGGCAGAGAGAAACAACCTTACGAGGATAACCTCGAGTTGCCATATAAATCAGCGCCAGTGCCCAAAAGCTGAATAGGGGTTGAGCAGAATCAGACTCTCTGGCCAGATTGATTCGGTAGTTGATCATTTCCCGCATCTGTCTGAAATTAAGCGGCTTGAGGTAGTAAAGGAAATTTACACGATCGGAAAGATTGTTGCGTTTATTGAGTGTTGCCCGGAATTCTTTCTGAGCAAAAATTATTATTTGCAGTAGCTTTTGATTGTTTGTTTCATAATTAAGGAATTCACGCAGAACTTCCAGACATGCCTTCGGTATTTTCTGACCCTCGTCAATAATTAAAACAATGATTTTTTCTTCATCTACACCTTTGCTAAAAAGATAATTCTTGATTCTTTCTTTTAAATGCCACTCATTTTGCTTAGAATCAAAACCCTTAATTCCCAGCAGCAATGAAACAGTTTGAAGGAATTCTTGCGTACTGGAAAGCTCCGGATCAAGTAAAAGATGTGTTTCGATTTCAGGAGAATCTGCCGTAGTGAAAGAAAAATTCTGAATTAGTTTTCGGCAAAGCGTTGTTTTCCCGGTTCCCACATCTCCAATAACCACATTGAGGCCCCGTCTTAAGCGCACGGCTAATTCCAGCATCTGCAGACAGGTTGTATGCTGAGGTGATTGAAAAAGAAATTCCGGCTCCGGCGAGTTGGAAAATGGCTCTTTCTTAAAATTAAGAATATGATAATATTCCATGAATGTCTGTCTCGCCGGTTATCTAAATCAGGCTATTTGTCATAATCTACTGATGTCTTTTTTTCCGGCATATTATTGGATTTATTTTGATCAGGTTCAATTTCGTTTTTTGGCACCCCACTATTATCAGTTAAGGCACTTTTATCTTGATCTTTTCCTACAGGTAAAATGTGCGGTGTGATAAAAATCAAAACCTCTTCCATTGCGTCAGATTTGCTGTCAGCTTTAAATATATAACCCAAAACAGGTACATCTTTGAGCCACGGCAAACCGGCATCGCCATCCGCAAGGCGTTGTTTGGTCAGACCGGAAATAACAATAGTTTCTCCATCCTTTACTATAAGTACTGTCTGCGTCTGTTTTTTGATAATGTAGGGATTGCCTTCCACTTTTCGCACAGGATCTACTTCATCTTTTTTCACAACAATTATCATCTTCAAGTTTTTACCGTCAATAACGTGCGGCGTTATTTCCAGACGCATGACGACATCTTCAAATTTAACGGTTCTTGTCGGTGGCGAAGTAGTAGTGTCTAAAGTAGAATAAGGGACCTTTTCTCCATTTTCCGTAAATGCTTTTTGGTTGTCGAGAGTTGTAATTGAAGGACTGGAAAGAATATTTAACTTGCTATCTTTTTGCAATGCCTGCAATTCTACTTCCAATAAATTACCGCCAATCGTTCCGAACATCAGACCCAAAGTACCCAAAGGAGTAGCCGTTAAAGCATCACCTACGGCAGTACCAGCCGGAAAATTTGCCCCCAACCCCTTGCTTCCTATGCCACCCACCGGAGCACCGCTACCGCCAGTTGCAATAAGACTTTCTTTACCTCCAAGATTACCGCTAGTCCATCCACCCCACTTAATTCCTAAATCGCGGGCAACATTTTTTGATGTTTCAACAATATTGGCTTTGATTAAAATCTGTGGCGTAGGCTTATCAATTTTTTCAATAATCGGCAGCATCTTGGCCAAATCATCACGCATAGCAGAAATAACCAGAGAGTTACTGTGCTCATCAACTTTTACAGAACCTCGTGCCTTTCCATCTTTATCTTTGGTCAGAAAATCCTGTAACATTTCCATTAATTTCTTGGGATCGGCATAATCAATACTTATTACTACCGGCTGTAATAACGGTTCAACCCATTGTATGTCTCGCAATTGCACTTTTTGTTTTAGATCCTGTTCAATATCATCGGCTGTCTTCACCAGGATAATATCACCCTCCCAAACATAAGTTAAACCATGCGTGCGCAATAATCCGACAAATGCCTGATCCCAGGGAACTCCACGGAAATCAACACTGATTTCACCCTTCAGATCATTCTTTAACATCAGATTTAAATCAACTGACTTGGCCATTGCCCTAAGCACAGCTTTGAGTTCAGCCTGCCGCATGGTTAGATTAATTTTTTTGGAAGGCAGTTTTTTTGTACCTGCCGCTGTCAAAGCGGCGGAAGAAGCCTGCTTCGCAGTTAAATCCGCAATGCTTATTTTTTTTGGTTCTCCGACCGGAGAATGACCATGGGAATTCTCGGCTGCAGTTGCCCATTTTTCAAAAATGGGATCCTTTTTATTGCTTTTGAGGTCACCGGAACAACTAATTAATAACGTTAGCGTGATGATACCAATAAACAACTTCATAATTTTATTTTCCCTTGCAGAGCATTTCAAGGCAATAACCTCCAATGCTGAATTTTATTCTTGTATCGGAATTTCAACTTCACTTCCCGTGTTTTTATTTACAATTAAAACTTTCGAAGGCGTAATTAGTTTTAATACGTACCCCACCATTTCCAATTGCTCACCTACCCTGTATTCCAAACCATTAATGATGGCTATTTTTATTATTCCGGCGTCAACATAGCCGGAATAAATAATTTTTGTAGCGGAAACTCCTCCACCGGTTACACCCTGTATTGCGGCCCATTCCTTATATAAGCTTCTATTCCAGAATGGATTTTTTTGCCAATTAGCTTCAGCTCTGGCTATAACATACGCGTCCATCCCGGCAGACTGCGTATCTTTTATCAAATCATTATTTAAACTGTCCACTAAATTACTAATCTCCAGCTGTTTGTCGTTAATTGTAATATTCTTACTCGTCGGAGATGAAAATAATAATTCATATGCCGCATAAACAACAAATAAGGCCGCAATAGATAAAATAATTATTTGTCTTTTGTTTAACTTTTCCATAAATTCTTTCCGTTATTCAAGCGCTCAGAGCCAGCCAAATCTTTATTCTAAATTCCATGGAATCAGAATTTTGCTGGATACGAATTTCCTCAATTCTATCCAGATAAGGGATTGCTGAAAGGTCGATCAACATTTTACGAAAATTAACAAATTCCCCTTTTAACACAGCATTGTGCAAAAAAAATTTTGAAGAACCAGCCATACTATTCAAATCAGGCGTTAGAGATATTGTCATTAATCCCGATTGACCAGCTATCGAGCGGAAAACATTTTGAAACTTTGCCGCTTCTTCGCGGCTGATAGTTGTTTTCTTTGGATTCGGCAAAACTTTTAAATCTTTACTCTCCATGGCTTTTTGAATATTTAAAGAGACCGGTCCCAATCCTTTTTGTTCTTCAATCTGATACTCTATTTTTTTTATTTCAGCGGCCTGATTGCTGGTGTATCGATACAGTGGGAATATTCCTACAAGAACAATAATTACTATTATCCCGCTACAAATCATGAGATATGTAACACTTTTTTCAGGAATACCCAGATTAATTATTTTCATCTTCGTTACCCTATTTTAGCGCTCAATGTAAAATAAAGGACTTCAACTTTTCTTATTGTCATAATGCTGCTTTTCTGTATTGTCACCTGGCGTAACATAGGAGAGTTCTCCAGTTTCATCACGTACTGAGCCAATGATGAATCCAGCATGTTGCGGTCACCAGTTACAACTCCTTCCAGAACCACATCTTCATTTATTTCTTTTGCTGCCTTATCAGAATTTTCTTTTGGCGCATTATTATCCGTATTAATTTTCAGGCTTATCAAATATATATTATCAGGCGTCAGCACACTAATCTCACCTGTTGTAGCCACACCAATATGTCTTTGCGCATATTGATGCGAAACCTGTTTTTTAGCTTTTACTTCAGTCATCAAATTAGATAATTTTTCAGTTGATAAAAGAGTGCCATATAAAGATATTTCCTTCTTCAATGTCTTTAAATGCATGCTTTGATTGTTGCCTTGCAAAACCTGATAAATCATTACGGCAAAGCAAATAATCAGTGCTGCTGCAAACGAAGCAAATATCCCTCTGTTAATTCGTTTAATATTTGCTTCCCGGTTCTTTTCCCGAAAATTAAAAAGAGCATTAGGTGTGCGGTTGTTAGCAGAGAAAGAAAGGCCTAAAACAGTAGATAGCGATACTCTTTCGGAAAGTTTCAGTGAACCAGCTGCCGCATAAGCAGGTTGCTGCTTAAAAGGATCAAAATATTCTGCCTTTGTGCCTAACTGATCGCTAATATAAAATAAAATAGGATCATAAACATTCATGGCTAATGAAAGATATAGCTTCTCAACTCTTTGGGCTCCGGCGGCTGATGAGTAATGTTCTAAAGTTCTCTCTATCTGCCTGGCTAATCTTTCCAATGTCGGAATAATCATCACAAATTTATCATCTTCTTTTAAATCGAAGCCGATATCAGTTTGTGTTAATTTAGTAGTATCTGGATCAATCAGGCTAAATAATATTTTTCTTGCTTCACCTCTATCCACATTAGCTTTGCCTGTTCTTTCCGCAATAGCTTCAGCGATCTCTTCGGTCATGCTGCTGATTCCGGTCTTAATACCTCTGGTCATGACAAGATTTTCTTTATTGTAAATATCGATACGTGAAAAATTATTACCAATAAATAAACTGGCAAATGTTCCTTCACTTACCTTCATCCATTTTATGCGAAACATATTTTGAATAGCAAACGGAGCGATTGTAATTCCTGAAAGAGTTATTCCAATTTCCGTAAAAAAGGTTTTAACTTTATCGACTTCAACTTTTGGAACTGTGTAAACCATGACCGAATACTTGGGAATACCCAAATCAGTAATTTCACCTTGCATTTCGAAATCAAAAACAAATTCCTTTTCATCAACCGGATATTCTTTTTTTGCTGTCCAGTAAATCACATTTTCCAGTTGTTTTCTGGGCACACGCGGAATCTTGAGATGATGGACGTTAACATCATTGGCTGATATCATAGTCCAGATAGTACAATCAGCAATAGAACCACAAAAGGCTATCAGATGCGATTTCAAGAGTGACTTGAATTCTGTTGAACCTTTAGATGTTAAATGACTATATTTTATGATCTTTTGATCTATTAAAACAGGTCTGCCATCAGAAGATTTTATTGCCTTAGCTAAGCCGATAAATTCTTCACTGATATCTATTCCTACAGTATAACGTTTTTTATTAGTAAATAAGTTGGGGAGAGTGAAATTTATTTTTTTTGCAGGTTTCTTTTTGGATAAAGGGGGTGCTAACTTTCCTTTTGAAGTGAAAGATTCTTTATCTTTTCCTCTGATGACATTGAGCAGTTTTTCCGTGGAATTTATATCTTTTTTGTCAGCCAAAAAAACACCTCTTGTTTTTTGCTCTTCTCTGTTAGTATATTATCAATATTTGTAAATTATTGCAAGATATTATATTACATTATATTACATTACATTATATTAAAATCTCCATTTTTTGATGCAGATTTTATTTTCATAATTTTACATTATTTTATTGATCTGAATTTCATTAATTCTATATGCTTAATTTGTAATTAAAATAATGTTCACAATCAGATATGTTTTCATCATAAATAATTAAAAACCTTGAATGACGACAAAGTTTTTGTTATGAAAGCCAAACATTTTATATCAAAATTAAAAAGGTTAATGTAACTGCCATGATTATTAAAGTTTTGCTACAGTCATATATCGTAATACTTTTTTTATTATTGAGTCTGCCGGCATCAGTATCAGCCAATTTATCACTCCGTTCAGAAAACATACCGGACTCCATACTAACACTTGCTTCCGGTTATGTGATTGTTGTTGATAAGCAATCCCAGAGAATGTATGTTTTTCATAAAAATGAATCGTTTTCCAAAGTCTTTGAAGCGCCGTGCTCAACAGGTAAAAAACCCGGCGCAAAACAAATTTCCGGTGACGCAAAAACCCCTAACGGAATTTTCTTCGCAACAAAAATTCTGCGCAATCCCGGGCCCCGCGAAACTTACGGTTCTTTTGCATTCCCGTTAGATTATCCCACACTTTCCGATAAAATAGCCAACCGCGGTGGACACAATATCTGGATTCATGGCACTACCAAACAACTTTTACCATCACAATCCAACGGTTGTGTTGTCTTAAGCGATAGCGACTTGAAGAGTCTTTCCGATCTCATCTTTTTTAATAAAACACCGGTGGTCATTGCTGAATCTATAAACTGGGTATCTCCCAATAAAGTTTCACCTGCTAAAGATGAACTGGAAAGTATTTTATTGTCTTGGAATAAAGCCTTAACTGAAGGTGACATAAATAAAATTGATTCTTTGTATTTGCAGGGTGCACAAATAACGGGAAAAAAACGTGAAGCGCTTATGAGCACAGTGAAATCAATAAAGCTTTTAAACAAGCATTTCGTTTTACAACCAAGGGATATTTCCATTTTAAAGCAGGACAATAACGCCGTTATTCTTTTTGATCAAATTGTCGCGGTCAATAGTGATAGCTCCTTTCAAGGTTCATACAACAAACTGGTCTTAGAAAAAATTAATAATAAATGGCAGATTATCGATGATGTAACTACTTTGGCTATCAACAATAAGAAGTTGGCTCAGATTGACGATCCATCAAAATTACCTTCCGCCGATCCTGTGCGGGATTTAGTAAATAAATGGGTAATTAGTTGGAAATCAGGCGATATGACTATTTACCGCAGTTGTTATGCCCCAAACTTCGAATCAAAAGGAATGAAGCTAAATGCCTGGGTTGCACATAAAGCTGATGTACGTAAGTATAGTAAAATTATAGATATCAGCACCGATAATTTACGCATAACTACTGAGGCAAATACTGCCACAGCAGTATTTATCCAACAATACAATTCTTCAACGCTGAAAAGTACCGGTAAAAAGAAATTAGAGCTGCAAAAGATAAATGGAGAATGGAAAATATACAGAGAAATTATGTAGTGATTTTAAATAGAATTGGAGGCGGCACCCGGACTTGAACCGGGGAATAACGGTTTTGCAGACCGCTGCCTTAGCCACTTGGCTATGCCGCCATAAATAAATGGAGCGGGCGAACGGATTTGAACCGTCGACGTCTACCTTGGCAAGGTAGCACTCTACCGCTGAGTTACGCCCGCTCATTTGAGTGCCGCTGAATATAACAAATAGAACTCTGTTGTCAATAAAAAAATGAAAATAGAACAGAGTTTATTTCTGCCCGGTCATTTTTTTGTATAATTACGATTTCTCCATCAAGACATTATGATTTCTTACTTGCCCTACGGTAAAATCTTATAAAATAATCAACCCCTGAATAAAGAGTAAGCATTAAAGCTATATAAAGAATAACCATGCCGACTAGATGAGAATTAATGCCAAAAAATGGATAATAAATCATCAGTGCAGTTACGGCAAAAAGTTGTGCTATGGTTTTTTGTTTGCCTAAACGACTGGCATGTATATAAAAGCCCTCAGATGAGGCAATGCTTCGTATTCCATCAACAATCAGATCTCTAATGATCGTTACAGCCACAATCCATGCTGGTATACGGGAAATGGGAATCATTAAAATCATGGCGGTATTGACAATAAGCTTATCCGCAAGCGGATCCAGAAACTTTCCCATAGTAGTGATCATATTGTATTTTCGCGCCAGATAACCATCAAGCATATCGGTAATCGAGGCAAGAGCAAATAGAATCGCCAAAATCAAGCTCCAGAGCTCTCCCGGCTCAGTAAGTAAAATAAAAAGAAACGGCACAACGCTTATACGAATTAGCGTAATGGTGTTGGGTAAATTAAAAATTTCGCGTCTACCGTTCGATTTTTGCAGACCTGACGATATTCTTTTCTTCATATTATTCCTGATCTTACTTTTTGGGCACCTTTTTCCAGTCATCAAGAAACATGGCAATACCTTTATCCGTTAATGGATGCTGGGCTAGTTGGGCGATCACTTTAAATGGAATAGTGGCAATATCGGCACCCATCAAGGCGGCATCCAAAACGTGACGCGGATGTCGAATACTGGCTACGATTACTTCCGTATCATAACCATAGTTATCAAATATAGTAAGAATTTGAGAGGTCAGATCCATTCCGTCGTGCGCGATATCGTCAAGACGTCCGACAAACGGACTGACATAGCGGGCACCGGCTTTTGCCGCCATCAGTGCCTGCAGTGGAGAAAAAATCAAGGTTTGATTTACATCTATGCCTTCCGTTGCCAACATTTTCGTTGCTTTTAATCCTTCAGTAGAAAGCGGGACTTTAATAACAACATTATCCCCCAAAAGCATAAGTTTCTTGCCTTCGGCAAACATTGCTTTTGCTTCCAAGCTCATTACTTCCAAACTTACCGGCCCCTCTACAATTTTCAGTATTTCTTTGACAACATCTTCGAAACTCTTTTTTTCTCTGGCAATGAGGGATGGATTGGTAGTAACACCATCAACCATTCCTAAAGCAAGCCCTTCCTCTATTTCAGCGATATTGGCTGTATCGATAAAAAATTTCATAATTTTCCCCCCAGTCCTTTAATTTACTTATTTTTGTTAATATATTTTTCAGAACATTCCTTACTGCAAAAATAATGTTCTTTACCAGCTATTTCTTTTCTGCAGGCCTGACTGATTGGAATATAAGTGTGACAGTATGAATCTTCGACCAATTCCTCACCTAATGCCGAAGTGGTTTTATTATGATTACTCCTTACAGCAAAAGGCTTTTCCTGTCGAATCATTCTAATTATTTTATAGATAACATAAAGCAAAACAAAAAATATCAAGAAACGTAACATAAATGACTTCCTTAGCAATCGCTGCCTTTGTAAAGTTCGACGATGCTTTGATCTTTCAGCCTTTCTTTCAAACCGCGGATAGAAACTCCAAAAGCTGGATGAATATAAAACGAAGCAATCTCGCTCAGAGGTACCAGAACAAAACGCCGTTTGTATAACTCCGGATGAGGAACATACAAATTGTCTTCATTAATTATATCCTGTCCATAAAAAAGGATATCAAGATCAATAATCCTTGATTCACCTTTGAGTTCCCTGATGCGACCCATTGCCGTCTCGATACCCTGCAATTTATCCAAGAGATCGCGGGCACTGAGATTTGTATTAATTTCGGCAACAGCATTGATAAACCAGTCTTTATGATTATCCGCATTAATATATACAGGTTCGGTATAATAAAACGAGGATGTCTTTATTAACTGGACACCATCGATACAGGAAACTTTTTCAATAGCATTAGAACAATTTTGCAGAGGGTTTCCTAAATTGGAACCAATTCCGATATAACAGATAATCCCTGTCAAAGCTTGAAAACCCTTCCGTTAGTTTTTATCCCTTAATCCCAGAACATCCTGCATATCATATAAGCCATTTTTTTGATTGACTATCCATTCGGCCGCGCGAATTGCTCCCTGGGCAAAATTATCCCGGCTGTGAGCCCGATGGGTAAATTCCAATCTTTCCCCTATTCCTCCAAAAATAACAGTGTGCTCTCCAACTATGTCACCGGCACGAATTGTTTGAATACCGATTTCCTTTTTTGTCCTTTCGCCAATCAGACCTTTACGCGAGTAAACTCCTACCTTATCCAGATCACGCCCTAATTTATCTGCAATGACCTGTGCCATTTTCATCGCAGTACCACTAGGCGCGTCTTTCTTCAAATGATGGTGAGCTTCAATAATTTCAACATCATAATCATCATTAAGAATTCCAGCGCAATATTCAAGCACTTTAAGCATCACATTTACACCAACACTCATATTTGGGGCCAATACACATCTTGTAACTTTCGCCAATTCCGAAACTATCTTCATTTCATCAGCAGTAAACCCGGTAGAACCAATAACAATTGCGCGATTTCTCTGACCTGCTGTTTTTAAATAATTAAGAGAGGCTTCATGGTTGGTAAAATCAATAACAACATCGGCCATGTCAATACAGTCAAGCAGATTATCAGAAACCAGAGCTCCGGTTTTGCCCAATCCCAGTCCATGTCCGACATCACGGCCGACAATCGGATGCCCTGGTACTTCCAGTGCCGCAACAACCTTGATATCTTCCATCTCGGATATGAGGCTGATAATCCTACCTCCCATTCTTCCTCCGGCTCCGGTAATGATAACTTTTACCATATAATGATCTCCTCAATCACTTATTCAATCAGTCCGTATTCGACCAATACCTTCCTTAACTTTTCATAATTTGCTTCAGCCATCTTACAAAGTGGCAAGCGATATTCATATTTAATTTTACCCATCATCGCTAAGGCCGCCTTTACTGGCGTGGGATTAACTTCAATAAAGAGAACATCAAACAAGCTGTTCATCTTTTTATGCAAAGCCTTTGCCCTATCAATATCTTTGACATCAATGGCATCGACAAGCGCTGCCATATCCGCAGGCACTACGTTTGATGCTACAGAAATAACTCCTTTACCACCAATAGACATAAGCGGCAGAGTAAATACATCATCTCCCGATAAAACAGCGAAGTCTTCGCCACACAGATCGATAATATCACTCATCTGTTTGATCGAACCGGTTGCCTCTTTGATGCCGACAATATTCTTAATTTTTGCCAGCTTCGCGA
>JANXZU010000069.1 GCA_025355345.1 Syntrophaceae bacterium | reverse complement strand
CCTTGTAGTACGATGCCCGTTGCAAAACATTAAACTGTGTAGCCCTTTCCTTGCAATCAGTACCAAGAAGAAGCGCGCAGATTACGGAAGCAGCTCCCTGTGGAGTGTTCAGCGCCTGTTGTATTTTAGCTGGAATCATAGCCAAAATTGCCAGGCTGCGTCCAAAACTCTCTGTATTGGGTTTGCCGACCCTACTTACAATTTCTGCCGGTTTTACCTTGACCATAGGTGATGCGGTAAGTGGCGCTGCCGCCATATAAAAACCTTCATGGGTAGTATCTGTAGATTGGGTTTGTGGCGTAATATTGCTGTCTTTTATTATAGTAAAATTACCTTTGAAGGTCGGATCAAGCAGTCTGATACGCTCTTCAAGGGGAGGGTGTGTTGCTAGAAAGCCGCTGAAGAGCCCACTTCTGTGACTTTCACCAAAGAAAAGATGACTGGCTTGTTTGGCTGCAACCGCTTTAATGCCTGAACCATAAACATAACCGCCGATTTTCTTCAATGCATTGGCAAGCCCGTGAGGATTGCGGGTAAACTGCACTGCCGAAGCGTCGGCCAATAGCTCCCTCTGACGGCACACGGCGCTCTGAATTAAACGGCCCAGAAATGATCCGGCATAACCAATAATAGCCAGCAATATGCCGCCAATAATAAGAATAACAGATTTTGCGGAGATTTTATAATATTCCAGTATCTGACCACCAATGATCCCGATGATGAGAATGCCATAGATTATACCAATCAACTGAATATTAAGACGCGTATCTCCATTCAGGATATGGCTGAATTCATGGGCGATTACACCCTGCAATTCATCGCGGGAAAGCAGATCGAGTGTTCCACGCGTAACCGCAATGGCGGAGTCATTAAGCGTTAGTCCTGCAGCAAAAGCGTTGATACTGTTTTCTTTGTCCAAAACAAAAACCTGCGGAACGTGGATACCGGAGGCAATAGCCATTTCTTCCACCACGTTGAGTAACTGACGTTCTGCCGGATCATTGCTTGTCCTGGGGATAAGCCTGCCGCCAAGCATTTCTGCCACCGCACCGCCACCCTTTTGGAGAGTGTTCATCTTCCACAGGCTGGCAAAAATGATGAATAACGCAACTGATGCTGCTATGAAAAAAAACAGCGGCGGATCCCAGAAAGAGAAAGCGTGCAATTTCCCAAAATAATAATGTGCTTTTGTGGTATTGGTGCTGAAACTTTCGGTAAACAGATAGATAACCCAGATTAATCGAAAAGCAAAATACAGCGCGACAATAATAAGAAATACCGCAGCAGCAAACAGAAAAACAAGTTTCTGGCAACTGCTGCGGGCTTGGGCTTGTCTTTGAAAAAAATTTGAAGGTCGACTATAGGCCATCTTTAGATATCAACCATATATTGTCTATCTCCATCAGCAAATCAGGTAAAGGAAACCTTAGGCGCTACTCGCTCTTCAGGTTTTTCCACCGCTTCCAGAAGTTTGGCGGGATCAAAATTAAAGAAGCTGGCGACGATGTTATTTGGGAATATCTCGCGTTTTGTATTGTATTCGGCCACAAAATCATTGTAAGCCTGACGGGCAAAACTTATTTTATTTTCGGTGGAAGTCAATTCTTCCATGAGCTGACTGATTGTTTGATTGGCTTTTAAATCCGGATATGATTCCACAACTGCAAGAAGCTTGCCCATAACTGAACTTAAGACACCTTCAGCCTGCGTGAGGTTTGTCATTGCTGAAGCGTTTCCTGGGTTGGAGGCGGCAAGCTTACTGGCATCAAAAGCAGAGTTACGCGCTTTAATGACTGCCTCTAAGGTGTTTCGTTCATGTGCAAGATAGCCCTTTGTGCTTTCCACCAGATTAGGAATGAGATCATAACGGCGCTTTAACTGAACATCAATCTGGGCATAGGAGTTCATGAAAAGGTTGCGCAGCGCAACAAGTTTGTTATAAATACCTGTAAAATAGAATGCGATAACAGCAATAATTACTAATAGTACGATAAACGGCATAATATATCCTCCTGTTGATTAGTCTGTTTGATTTTTAAACTATTGTCCGGAAAATATCAATACTAAATTGATAAATATCTTTTTGTAATTATTTTTCATTGAGTAATGACCATATTATCGCGGTGGATAATTTCATCGTAATCTTTATGTCCCAAAACAGAGTAAATTTTAGATGATTTTAAACCCATGATTTTGCGTATTTCAACTGAGCTGAAATTGACCAGGCCTTTAGCCAGTATTGTGCCTTCATGGTCAACGCAGCTAACCTTTTCACCCTGGTCAAAGTCTCCTTCCACAGCAATAATCCCCGAAGGCAATAAGCTTTTCCCTTTATCCAACAGTGCTTTTTTTGCTCCATCGTCGATTATCAATCTGCCCCGTGAACGCAGGGTAAAAGCAATCCAGTATTTCTTACTGTTTAGTCTGTCGGCCATTGGCAGGAAGAGGGTTCCTGCCTCTTTGCCAGCCAGAATATCTGTCAGTATATTTTTTCTTTTTCCCGGTGCGATAACGCAGGGGATTCCTATGGCAGTAACTTTTTTGGCGGCAAGTATTTTGCTTTTCATGCCTCCTGTTCCAACAGAGGAAGTTTCCACTGTTGCCGCCGCTTCAATTTCACTGGTAATTTCATGCACCAGGGAGATGAGCTTAGCTTTTTTGGACTGGGCCGGATTGCAATCGTAAAGGCCTGCTGTACTGGTCAGATTGATGAATATGTCAGCTTCCACGATATTGGCGATCATTGCGGCAAGATTGTCATTGTCGCCGAACTTGATCTCATCTACTGCCACACTGTCATTTTCATTGATAATGGGTATAACGCCCCACTGTGTTAGAGTGGATAGAGTGTTGCGGATATTTAAATATCTTTGCCGGTCGGTCAGGTCCGAGAGCGTCAGAAGTATTTGGGCAACGTAAAGCCCCTTATTTTCGAAAGCTTTGGAGTAAACGCGCATCAGCCTTCCCTGGCCGACAGCTGCCGCGGCCTGCTTTTCCGGGATGCTCTTAAGCGAACCTTTAATGTTCAGGCGATGTTTACCCGAAGCAATTGCGCCGGAAGTAACCAGCACTATGGAATAGCCTTGGCCTGCCAGATCAGACATTTCCCGCACAAGGGCATTAATAATTTTTAGATCGAGGCCTTCAGCGCCGGTGATTACTGCCGAACCTATTTTGACAAGGATTTTTTTTACGTTTGAAATTGTTTGCCGACGAATATCATTCATTGCTTGATTCGTTTTCCGCTTGACTTAATATGGTGATGATTTTATTTAATATTTCCTTTGTTCCCTCCCCGGTAACCGCGGAAAAAGGATGCAATATTATCCCTTTTTTCTTGAATAGCGCAACTTCTTTTTTTACCCGCTCTTTTACAAATGGTAAATCGATCTTGTTTAAAGCCACGATTTGCTTTTTCCCCATCATTTGAGGATTGTAATGAGCAAGCTCCTTATTGATCGCGGTAAAATTAGCCCAGGCATTGTTATTGGCTGCTTCGGAAATATCGATAAGGTGGAGCAGTACTGATGTTCTTTCCACATGTTTCAAAAATTGGATGCCCATGCCTAAACCTTCATGAGCGCCGGAGATAAGCCCGGGTATATCGGCCAGAACAAAGCTTTTGCTGTCCGAGTATTTTACTACACCCAGGTGTGGCGTCAATGTTGTAAAAGGATAATCGGCAATTTTAGGTTTGGCCGCGGATACACGGGAAATGAAAGTTGATTTCCCGGCATTGGGAAAGCCGACAATGCCGCAATCGGCCAAAAGCTTAAGTTCAAGCTTGAGACAGAGTTCGTCTCCTTCCATGCCGTCCTGAGCGAATCGGGGTGTCTGATGAGTGGACGAAGTGAAATGGGCATTGCCCTTGCCTCCGATACCACCTTTTGCGACAATAAAAGTCTGGTTGAGTTCCGATAAATCTGCCAGGATTTCGCCGGTTTCAAAATCTTTAATAATCGTACCAACCGGTAAGACCACTTCCAAATCATCGGCGCTTGCACCGGTTCGATTATTACCGGAGCCATGGCTACCACTTTTGGCAATCTGGTGCTGTTGGTATTTTAAATCCAGAAGAGTGTGATGGCTTTTTGCGGCGCGAAAGATTACATCGCCTCCTTTTCCGCCATCGCCGCCATCTGGTCCGCCGTGCGGAATAAACTTTTCCCGCCGGAAACTTACGCAACCTTTTCCGCCATGACCGGCTTTGACGTATATTTTTGCTTCATCAACAAATTTCATGAATATTGCCCATGATCACGCTTACGTGGATGTCATTAATCCCCTACACCTATAGTGGCCTTTAGGCCATTTGCTACGGGGATAATTCGACCAGCAAGTTTCAGTGCACTTTGTAACCTAAAGGTCATCTTCGATTTCTGAAACTTGGGTCTCATTAACCCCCTGCGTTTTGCTACGGGGATAAGTGAGACTAATAAATTTAAGTTCGCTATGCTCCTGAAATTTTAGTCTCATTAAAAAAGGCGCTTGGTGTAAGCGCCTTTAAAGTTAAAATATTTTTTTGTTCTTACTGTGCGGTATAAACGCTTACTTTTTTCCTTGTTTTATCAAGTCTTTCATATTTTACAATGCCGTTAATCAGCGAAAAAAGAGTAAAATCCTTACCCATTCCCACATTGCTACCCGGATGAATTTTTGTTCCTACCTGCCGCACGATGATCGAGCCCGCGTGGATTGTCTGACCGCCAAATACTTTGACGCCACGCCTTTGGGAATTACTATCTCTACCGTTACGGGAGCTTCCTTGACCTTTTTTATGTGCCATGACATCCTCCGCCTATATCGAAATCTTTGTTATTTTCATGCTGGTTAAATTCTGGCGATGCCCTGTCTTTTTATGGAATCCCTTGCGGCGTATCATGTGGTAAGAGATAAGCTTCGGGCCTTTCTTCTGGACGATAATTTCACCAACAACACTGGCGCCTTCCACAAAAGGCTTACCGACCTTGACACCCTTATCATCAGAGATCATCAGAACTTCATTAAATACAACTTCGTTGCCTTTTTCACCAATCAGCTTCTCGACGGATAAAACGTCACCTTCTGAAACCTTGTGCTGTTTTGATCCTGTTTTTATTACTGCGTACATATACTTATCCTTATTTAGAGTTAAGATTGACGCTTATAGATAATTTGTATCTGTTTGTCAATAAAATTTAGTTGTCCGGCCAATATTTTAAAACCAGAAAATAATATGTCGCTAATATGATGAATTTACAGCGGTAATAATATTTAAGGTTTTGTTTTGTTTTAACGAATTCTATTTATATGTCTTGAATAGAATTAAATTACGAAAAATAAAGATAATTTAGTGATGATTTGGTTGCTAATATAGTCTGGAGATTGTAATATTAATCGCAAAGAGTACCAAGGATTAGGTGGGTATTTTTAATTCTATCAGGGAGACCGGGGTTTGAAAAGAACAATTACTTATTATTTGATTATTATGATCTTGCTGTTATTTCCTGCAAAATTATGGGCTGGAAGCGAGTTATCGCGGAAGTATATCGAAGAACTTTTGGTAGATAAGGGTATTAATAAAGCCCAAGCGCATAGGATAATTAATGATTCGCGAATATCTGCCCAACCGGATATAATTATCAAAAACCTATTTTTTTCCACGCCACAGGGGACAGAAAAACAACCAGAAATTATGAATATCGATCCCAAAAGCGTCAAAATGGCCAGAATATTTATCAAGGAGAATAAAGAATCTTTATCTTCTCTGGAAAAGCGTTTTGGCACATCTCCTCAGATCATCACAGCAATTCTCACTATAGAATCAAAACTGGGTAACTATCCCATGCGCTATAATGTTGTCACAGCATACGTTAACTTGGTTTCACTACTAGATCCTTATTATTTTACTCAGATACAAAAGAAATATGCCGATGAGTATCCGCTGCTCAATGACGAAGATACAATCAAAAGAGCTCAAGCAAAAGCGCAGTGGGCTCTAGACGAGCTTTATCATCTGGTTCTTCTGGCCAATGAATTGAAAATAGACCCGCTGAGTATAATGGGATCATTTGCCGGGGCAATCGGGCCGGCACAGTTTATCCCCTCTACTTTTAGGTTTTATGGAATTGACGGAGACGAAGACGGCATAAGCAATCCATTCAATATGGCGGATGCCAAGGCAAGTATTGGCCATTACCTATATAGTTCAGGTTGGTCAGAGTACGCTCCTCTGGAGATAAAACGAAAGGCTATATGGCAGTATAACCATAGCCAGGTATATGTAAATACTATTATGCAGCTTTACGATGAGTTGAACAGGCCGCAAGATAACTGAAATTAATTAAGAATAGTTTTGATCTTGACCACTCGAATTTGGTTTAGTTGGTCGGCATTGTATCCCAGAATATTCGTGATGATATCTACAGGACGCGCTGAACCAGACTGTGCGTGTCGCACGGTTAAATCAACTTTTTTACCATTCGTATCAAGCAACATGCTTTCGATAAATGGCCGAATATCTTTTGTAATGGTTTTGCCTTTAGAAAGTCTCTGGATGTTAAATGAGGAAGCTGCCAGAAATTTCTCCATGTTTTCTTTAATTGCGGCCAGACGATTAGAATCAGTATTGGCGGGCAGATGCAACTCATAGGTGAATCCATATAATGACTGTGCAAGATCTTTGGCGCTGTAAGAAAGTATGCGCATATCTAACACCTCAACACCAAGAGGCAGAGCGGAATTGATTTCGTTGATCAACGTATTCAAATCTCCTGAATAAACCAGAGTGGTGATATCCATGTATTCATGTTTGCTTTCCATCCCCACCGAAGTGGCTGTGGCAAAGGAGATTTTGGGATGCGGGTGGTAGCCTGCGGAATAACAAAGCTCAATACTGCTGCGGCGCAAAGCCCTAATCAAAGCCATTGACAGTTCCAGATGCGAAAAAAAACGGGCGCGGTCAAGTTTAGTAAAGGTAAGGCGATATACTTTTGGCGGTAAATTCATCCCGGAATTTCCGGCAACGGGCATTGTGGTAATTGAGGCATCAATATCAGCCATTTGTGCTGTCTCTGAAAAAATATTTTTTGTCGCAGTGAAATCGCAAACTCCGCAGTTTTGACAACTGGAATACCGGCAATCTTCAGTAACGCTAGATTCTGACGATCTACTTTTTTCCTGTAAAAGAAATTCCCGGCTTACGCCGCAGTCGATATTATCCCAGGGCAGGGGTTCACTTGTGCTGCGCTCCCGCAGATAATATTCCGGGTCGATACCCGTTTCCTTGATTGCTTCCTGCCAGAGATCGAAACGCAGTATTTCACCCCAGCCGTCGAAGCGGCAGCCTTTATGATAAGCAGCTGAAAGAAGTGCGCCTATTTTTTCATCCCCACGGGAAAATAATCCTTCCAACAGGCTCATACGGGCATCATGCCATTTAACCGTGAGGTTTCTTTTTTTAATTCGATCGCGGATAAAATTCTGTTTCGCATAAGTTTCATCCACGGAAAGCTGCTTTTGCCATTGGAAAGGTGTGTGAGGCTTGGGCACGAAGGTGGAGAGGCTTATCGTAACCTGCCCGCGATTTTTAGCCGCCCGTAGTGCCTGATTAGCAAGATCAATGATACCTTCCAGATCCGACTGCTGCTCACCGGGCAGACCAAGCATGAAATAAAGCTTGATTGATTTCCAACCGGCAGTAAAAACTTTGTCCACTGTTTCCAGCAAATCTTCGGCGGTATTTCCTTTATTAATTATTTGACGCATCCTGTCGGTTCCGGCTTCCGGTGCCAGCGTAAAACTGGTTTTACGGGTTTTCTTGATTTCATCAATTAAGATTCCGGTCAGTGACTCGACTCGCAATGAGGGCAGAGCCAGTGCAACTCTGCTTGCATAATGCTGCTTCATGAGTGTTTTGATTAAAGTTTCGATGCAACTGTAATCACCTGAACTCAAAGACAACAGTGATATTTCATCGTGGCCGGTTTCCTGAAGTAGTTTTTGGGACATTTCCAGAAGTAATGTGGAATTTCTTTCGCGGTAGGGACGCCAAAGCATTCCTGCCTGGCAAAACCTGCAACCTCGGGTGCAGCCGCGTGCTATTTCAAGAATGATGCGGTCATGGATTGTCTGCATTATAGGCACAACCGGTTTTTGCGGATGTGGCCATAAATTAAGATCGATGACTTTTCTTTTACTGATGACTTGGTCTTTTTTATGATGAGAAGGAACGTAAATTCCGGGGATTTGCGCCAGTTTCTCGATCAGATCATTTCTGGATAGTTTTTGCGTAATGCCTGTGCGTATTGCCTGAGTAATTTCAACTACTGCTTCTTCTCCTTCACCAATGACGAAGGCATCGATAAAATCAGAAAGTGGTGCCGGATTAAAACAGCATGGTCCACCGGCAATGATCAGTGGATGGCCGTCTTTTCGTTGACTACGTTTCAGCGGAATCCTCCCTAGATCCAGCATAGTCAGGACGTTGGTATATGACAGTTCATACTGTAGAGAGAATCCGACAATATCAAAATTTGTCAGCGGGATTTGAGATTCCAGAGAAGTCAGCGGTAAATTCCCTGTGCGCAATTGGTTTTCCCGATCCGGCCATACGGCAAAACATCTTTCCGCGGCAACTTGGGGGATTTCGTTGAGAATGGAATATAAAATTTGAAAACCAAGATGAGACATGCCGACTTCATAAGTGTCCGGGAAGGCCAGCGCAAAACGCACATCAGCCTTATCTTTGCGGACGGAATTTACTTCCGCGCCGGTGTAGCGGCTGGGTTTTTCGGCGCGAAGCAATAGCTCATCATGAAAATCATTATTACTCATAATTTACTTTCTGGGTTACCACAAATTAGGAACTCATTCTTGTAGCG
>JANXZU010000052.1 GCA_025355345.1 Syntrophaceae bacterium | reverse complement strand
TATGTACAATACGTCTCCGGCGCCTCCTTCTTGCCGCCGCGTTATCCTTTGAAATCGAATGGTATCAACAATTAAACATAACGTTTTAGGAGGATGAATAATGGACAAAATTATTGGCGGCAAGCTCGTTGCGGAAGCATTGATCGAGCGGGACGTAGATTACATTTTTACCCTTAGTGGTGGGCATATTACACCAATTTACCAGTTTCTGGAAAAATCAAAAATTACTCTCTTTGACACGCGCCATGAGCAGGCGGCAGTCTTCATGGCTGAGGCCTGGGCAAGAATGAACCGCAAGCCAGCGGTAGCGATGGTCACGGCCGGACCGGGTTTCACCAACGCACTTTCTGGTATTGCCAGTGCCCGCCTGTCCAATACGCCGGTCATCCTCATTGCCGGTTGCGTAGGAACCGAGGCCACGGATAAACTGGACCTTCAGGATATGAGTCAGCTTCCCGTGATTACACCTATGGTCAAAAAGGCTTTTGTCTGTAATATTCCCGAGCGCATACCCGAATATATCGATATGGCCTTCCGGACAGCCATGAGCGGCAGGCCGGGACCCGTTTATCTGGAACTGCCCTGCAATGTCCTCAATGCAGCCGTTGATCCGGCCAATGTTAAGAGGATGCACACGACTGTCGTCTCCAAGCCTGTCGATCGGGAGAACACCCGAAAAGTGGTCGATTTGCTCAAAGCGGCTAAAAACCCCATCGTGATCACCGGCAGTGGTGTTTGGTATGCCGATGCGGAAAACGAACTTCTCGAGTTTGTGGAAAAAACAGGCATGCCGACCTTTACGGCGGGGGCGGGACGGGGCGTCTTGCCCGATACTCATCCCCTCTGCTTTGAATCGTCTCTGGCCATTCGTCCCGGCAGCGCCATGATGACCCTCATGACTACCGATCTTGTCCTCTTTCTTGGAGGCCGCTTGAGTCTCTTCTATATCTTCGGTGAAATTTTCCCGTCCAATGCGATATTCATCCAGGTCGATATCGCCGCCGATGAAATTGGACGGAACCGCAAAGTGGATCTGGGGATCGTCAGCGATCTCAAGGCATTTCTGTCAGAGATCAACGGCGTTTTGGATGAAAGAAAGATCGGACCTGCTCTTTGCGAGCAGTTCAAGCCCTGGGTCGAGAGCATCCGTCAGTATAATAAGGACGGTAAGGAACAGGCCAAAGCCATGTGGGAATGCACTACTCTGCCGATGCATCCTATGCGTCTTGCAAATGAGGTTAACAAATTCATGGATCGGGAAGACGACATGGTCATAGCCGATGGCGGTGATACATCGACTTGGATGGGCATGACCAGGACCATCAAGAAGGGCGGCACTTACCTGGACTATGGTCTTTACGGCTGCCTGGCCGTCGGCATTCCCTATGCCAACGCGGCCAAACTCAAGTACCCCGACCGGCGAGTTCTTGTCATTGTGGGCGACGGCTCCGTAGGTTTCAATTTCATGGAGTTCCACACCGCGATCCGCAAGAAGCTCCCCATCGTCGTTGTCATCGGCAACGACCAAGCCTGGGGCATGATTATGCATAGTCAGCAGTTGCGCTTGGGGCACAATATCCCCAACGGAACGGAACTGGGCTGGGTCGATTACCACAAAATGGTGGAGGTTATGGGCGGTTTCGGCATCTGCGTAGAGAAGCCCGAAGATGTCCGTCCGGCACTGGAAGCGGCCTTCGCCTCCGGAAAGACAGCTTGCATCAACGTCAAGGTAGACCCGGCAATCATTAGCCCTGGCAGCGTTGCCTTGGCGAATCTCGGCGGATACAAGTGCAACTGAGTTACCAATATGCCATTGAACTCATCGGATAAGATAAGGAGGTCCCATGAATAACGTTACGGTACCCAGGGAATACAAGCTCTCCACAAAAAGTTCCTACTATATCTTCACGCTGCTGTTTCTGCTGTATTTCTTCGATTACGTGGATCGGACGATAGTGACATCCCTTGCTCCCTTTATTCAAAAAGAGTGGGGACTTACTGACGCTCAGTCCGGTCTGCTCATGTCGGTAGTCTACTGGTCCATCGTTGTTTTTGTCTTTCCCGTTTCGATCCTCGTTGATCGCTGGAGCCGAAAAAAAACTATTGGTGTCATGGCGCTTCTCTGGACCTCTGCTACGGTAGTCTGCGCTTTTACCAAAACCTTTCCCCAATTGCTGATGGCCCGCGCCGGTATCGGTGTCGGTGAGGCCGGATATGCTCCCGCCGGCACAGCCATGCTCTCCGGTTTGTTCCCTCCGGAAAAACGTTCCCGCATGATGGGCCTCTGGAATATCTCTATTCCACTGGGCATAGCCGTAGGCATCGGCCTCGGCGGTTTCATTGCCACACATTGGGGCTGGCGGCATGCCTTCGGCCTTGTAGCTATCCCCGGGGCGATTGTGGCTATCCTTTTTTTCTTCGTCAAGGATTATAAAACGGTAGAACTGGTCAAAACCGATACGGGCAATACCGGTCAAAGCCAGGTCAAGATGAGTAAGATGGATATCTTCCGGGAATTTATTCATACACCTTCTCTGATTTTTACCAATCTCGGGTTTATCGGTTGCGTCTTTGCCAACAATGCGATCATCTTTTGGCTTCCCTCTTATTTGCATCGTACGACAGGCGTCTCCATCAGTGAGGCGGGCATGAAGACAAGCTTGCTCATGATTCTGGCGCTCATCGGCCTGCCTCTGGGAGGATGGCTGGCCGATACATGGTTTAAGAAACGGGTGACTGCGAGGCTTCTGTTTCCAGCGATTACAACAGCCCTCAATGCCATCTTCATCTTTACCGCTATTTCCTTTCTTCATGGACAGGCACAATATTTAACGCTGATAGGAATGGGCATCCTGGCTTCCGCATTTGCCCCGGCGGCCATCACTGCCACGCAAGAGGTTATTCACCCCGGACTTCGGGCGATCTCCTACTCTGTTTGCGTAATCGTTCAGAATCTCCTCGGGGCTTCTCTGGCTCCCATCGTAATCGGGAAGATATCGGACATCTATGGCATTCAGGTGGCCATGTCAATACTCCCCGTTTTCCTTTTGGTCTCGGCCCTGATGTTTTTTGCCGGATCTTTTTTTTACAAGAAGGATCTGGATAATGTGGAGAAAATCACATTGGAATGTGAAAATTAGCAAAAAAGAGAAATGGAAAAAAGGTTAAAATGAAAGCTGTTGTATTTCGAAAAGGCAGGGGACTTGTCTTCGAGGATGTTCCCGATTATCAGCTCACGCCCGACGAGGTATTGGTCCGGGTAGCCAATACTGGCTTTTGCGGTTCCGACCATTCACTGATTGCAGGCGGGCTTGTGCCCGACGGCTATATCCTGGGCCATGAAATAAGTGGCGTTGTCGTCGACATAGGCGCCAACGCGGGGGGAACTGCCTTGGGCCAAAGAGTCTGCATTCGTCCCACTTACTGTGGAAAGTGCGCCAACTGTCTTAGCGGCAAGCCTCATCTCTGCCGGGTTTCGAGGCGCACTGCCGGAATCGGTGACCTGCCCGGTGGTTTTGCCGAATATCTCAAAGTGTATCCGCAGATGCTGATTCCCGTTCCCATGGGAGTAGATTCCCGCAATGCGGCACTTGCGGAAACGTTTGCCTCTGCCTTACATGCCATAAATTGCACGGGAGAGAAGACTGGTTCCACTCTGGTAATGGGAGGCGGCCCGATCGGCCTCAGTGCCGTTCGAATCCTTAAAATTCTCGGCTATGGTCCGATAGTTCTCTTTGAGCCGGTAAAAGCAAAGAGAGATATCGCCCTCCTCTATGGAGCCGATCATGTATTTGATCCGGGCGAAAAAGATCTAAATCAGCAAGTCATGGCGCTAGTTCCTCGTGGATTTGACAAGGCGTTCGAATGTTCCGGTGTGAAAACCAATGTCGATTGTGCCATCAGCTTGGCTGCGGATGGCGGGCAGGTGTGTATTGTGAGTGTTGTTTTCACGCCTCTCACAATCGCCACGCCCTATCTCGTCAATTTCAAGGAAGTCCGTCTGACAGCGTCCATTTCCAATACACATCAGGAAAATATCAAGTGCCTGGAATGGATGGCGGCAGGTATTTTGGATGCCCGGTCGCTAATATCCGATGATGAGACCTTGGAGCGCCTGCCTGCTGTTTACCGGGAGAGAATTGACACCGGTCTGACCGTCAAAGTAATGCTGTGGATTGGCGAGGAATTTTAGCGGGGAGGCACGAAAGCAAACCATGGTTTCTGTCTCTTGAAGGGACACAAGGCGGCCTGGCAATAGCAAATGGGATCTTCGGGTGGTATTGTAAACTTTGGGGATATACCTTCCTTCTGATTCTTGAGCCAAGTCTCGGCCTCGGCTTGAGTATCAACAAAGCCAGCGGAATAAGTTGTTTTTCCGCGGCAGTGGATGAAGCCGTAGATGAGTTCAAATTGTTCGTTCATATTGATTGTCTCAGGGAATCCCCCCGGCATTATGAGGGCAGGCTCCTTTCTTTGATACGGGTATCACTATAGGCGGATCGATCCGCTTTAGTCAACAGCATTATTGAGAAGAACTCTTTGATTTAGGGGTAGAATTAGTAGGCTCAAATAATTGCAATGCTTGGAGGATGAAAATTATTTATGGGTGCCAAGGACAGACGGGAAAGAGAAAAAGAACTGCGCAAAACCCAGATTCTGGATACGGCCAGAGCACTTCTTATGGAGAAGGGATTGACCGCTACTTCAATTAATCAAATCGCCAAGCGGGCGGAGCTGAGCGTCGGTGCCATCTATTTTTACTATAAGAGCAAGGAAGACCTTTACGCAGCACTTCAGGTTGAGGGATTGGAACTGCTCTCACAAGCGATCAGACAATCTGTTCAGAAGCAGTCTTCACCGGAAGAGAATATCCGGAAGATAGCGATGGCCTATCTTAAATTCAGCGACGAACACAAAAATTATTTCGATATCATCAATTATTTTCTGGCATCTCCGGAGCCAATATTTTCACCGGAATTAAAAAGTCAGGTGGATGAACAAGGCAAGTACAGCATTGCCACTCTGACCGATACTATTAGTAAAGGCATCCAGAATGGTATGTTCAAGCCAATGGACCCAAGAAGGCAGGCCATAATTCTATGGAGCACTTTACATGGCATGATTCAGTTCAAGAAACTGGAAAAGACCATCCTGGACAAAGAAAATCATCAATCCCTCTATTTGGAAGCCGTGGAACGATTTCTTGACGGACAGCACAAGAGTCAGACAGCGGTAATTTTTGGTTCAGGATGAAATTTTTCAAAAGAAGCGCTCGCGCATTTTAGTATCAGCTGGCGTGGTGAGATGATAGTTCCACAACGAACGACAAGGGCAGATGGTATGTGTTTATGAATATTGTTAAAATCAGCTCTTAACTGCCTCGATAAAACGTGATGGTTGGTCAATCTCTTCTTTTGCCTGTTCTTCGGACAGGGGTTGTCGCACCTTGCTGCCAAAATCTGCCTTACGAAGCAACTTGAACTTATAAACTCTTTTGAATTAAATAGTGTCATGCAAATAAACCTTTTAAAATACCCCGCTGCGGTAATATCTTTTATGGGGAAGAGTTACCTAAAATCGCTTTTTTCGGTAATATTTATGTATGAGTCAATAGGGCCTTACGACAATATTTATCTATTGCAATCATAATCCAAGGGTTCAACTCTCTTCAATTTATCAAATGCACCACGCAAGAACAATAATAGCTCATATTGAGCCTCAGTATGAGAGATAAAAGATTGTGTCCGGCATAATGACTTAATTGGACAAAGCTAGTTCAAAATGACTTGTTCAACTTGCACACATTTTTCACGAAAGATGTTGATCATGCAGATACAACTCCTTATATTCAAAGGGGTTGAAGTATCAATTGGGTTTGGGCACAACACTTGCTTGTGACAAGCATATATATCAATATGTGTTTCATGTTAAGTATTAAAGAAGCATAAATAATCAAGGTAACGATGTAAATTATGGTAAAAGAATTAAGTAGTTTGGAATTATTAGAGATGAGATTATCTACTTCATCCAGAAATAGCTCAAGCGCTGCGCAAAAACGCGGAATATTGCGCGAAGTCATAATTGTTGACGATGAGGAACCGCTACTCTTAAGTATTGCTGAAGGTTTAAGTATTTATAAAAAGTATTTTAATCTATTGACGGCAACAAACGGTGTGGAAGCAGTAAAGTTATTAAAATCTTCTCCGGTAATCGATTTAGTGATTACAGATTTAAGCATGCCGAAAATGGATGGTTTTGAACTTCTTGCATACGTCAATAGAAATTACCCCAAAATTAAAGTGATTATGATGACTGCTTTCGGTACTCCAAAAATTGAAGAGATTGTCCGTAATATGGGTATTTTTAGTTATTTAGAAAAACCACTCGACATTAACGTAATCGCCGATAACATTTTCGAAGCACTGGCAATAAAAACAGAACGGTTTGGAAATGAAGATGTCAAAATGGAAAAAACTAAAGAAGTTGCCGTTAAGCATAAGCTTGCGGTAAATGATAAAATTGAAAATTATTATAAGAAAATAATGCCGTAATTTTTGAAATATGAGGAAAATAATATGGATGGGGCGGTGAAAAAATATTTCAAACTGATTGTGGACAATGAAGGAATGGAATCAGGTTCGCATGCGGATAAGGAAGGCGTGAAGGATGAATTGCAACGTTGGCCTCTTTTTGGTTTATCTGTGGGAAGTTTTTTACAAGTTATCAATATGGAACAGCAGACTTGTCTGTTGGAAGTTTATCGCAGTGCCGATCAACAGGGTCATTTCAGCATAGTTGAAGGGGTCCTTTGTAAGGCGATTTGTGGCGATAGAGAAGGGGAAGATGCCGCCATGGAGATGATTTCCTGGGAAAATGTCAGGCTTAATATTAAACAAATCCTTAACACCAGTGGAATAGAACGAAATATAGAAAAAAATCTCATGCTGCTTTTGATGGAGAGCTCAAGGCGCCGGGATGAAGCAGAAGAAAACAATCAAATCCAAGAATCAAAAGTAGAGACAGAGGACACAGAAGAAGAGGAATTACTTGTTCGCGATGTGGAGAGAGCACAATTGGACGCTTGTCTTAAAATACTGACCAAGGACATGGGTGATTCCTTAATTTCGGGAAGCATAATATGTATTCAGAGCGCGAAGGTATTAGCCTCGTATAATATTAAGCCTGAAGCGGCAGCTCTTTTTAATAGCATAACCGATTATTTCAGGAATGCTTTTGCGGGAGGTGCGTTAGGTGGAGGTCTAGGTGATCATTATGTTTTAGACCTGAAGGAAAAGCAGACACTAGTTGTTCTTATTCTAGGTGAATATCAGTGGGCGATTGTGTTTAATAATGCAAAATGCTCTTTGGGTCTTTTCCGCAATATTATAATGCCCAAGGTTGTTAAGACTTTTAATGAAATGAATCTTTAAAGGAGAGAGGATGAATATACAAAAATTGAACTTGTGCATGGATATATTGAGAAAGGATTTAGGTGATGGGTTTGTTGCCTCGTGCATTATTACTACCGAAGATGGGCAGGTTTTGATATCGACTGACCAGGCAAACATTGCTTCGGCTACGATACTCAATGACGCTACAACATTTATCAGCAATGCTATGAAAACATATCCAACAGAATTAGGTCAGTATTATTATATTGATGTTGCCGGCAACATGGCCGTCTTAGTCATTCCTTTCGGCAATTATCAATGGACGATAACTATTAACAAGAAGCTTGTTAAATTAGGGCTGCTTTTGAACGTTGTCTTGCCGGCGATTATCAATGCTTTTGAAGACGCCGCAGTATCTTAAATTGTTTGTGGAGAGGGGCATTATGGGAGAAAAATTAGTACGCATTTTTGAAATTGTTTCAGAACAGGCCGGTTTGAAAGGTCGTATGGAGCTTGCAACCAGAACTGGGATTTCGCTCAGCCGGGCAACTCAAATAAAGGATACGGACGAAATTGTCAAAAGAATGAAAGAAATGGCAAGTTCTATCCTTGATAAATCTTCATAATTAGCATATATCAAATACCATCGGTTCATGTTTTGCTAATCTGTTTAAAAAAATTTGCGCTAGACAGGTTGAGAAATAAAAATGTATGTACCGTTAATTTTACCAGCGATAATAGATGGGTGATTTCTAAATTGCGTCCATAAATTGTTTTCTTTAACAGATCAAATGAGGGAATTACGAGTATGATGTTAGGGAAGGAACAACTTGAAAAAATACACAATACTTTAACGGAAAATCTAATCGGATCTGGTGTTAAAAGTGTTATTCTGATTGATACTGCCGGCAACGTTATTGCATCAATTGATAATGCCAATACTGCTCTGGATATATATTCATTGGCTGCTCTTGCCGCCGCGAACTTCGGTGCAATGAGCTGTATGGCAAAAATAGTTGGCGAAGACGAGTTTTCACTATTATTTCACAAAGGAGAGAAGGAGAATATTTACTTCAGCAAAGTTAGCGAAGATTTCCTTCTGGTTAATATTTTCGATAATCAGATTTCTCTTGGGTTCCTAAGGTTGAAAATGTCAAAGGTTATAGAGGAACTAGTCGCAGTATTGGTTAAATAGTTTTTGTTTTTAATCACAGCAAACAATTCTTCCAGATTAGGAGGCGCAGTAGACAGATTGGCATTTATTAATCTCAAAGACAAAATACTTCAGGCGAAGATTGTGTACTACGGTCCTGGTAGATGCGGTAAGACGACAAATCTTGAATACATTTATAATAAGTGCCGCCTTCAGGTTCATTCGGAAATGGTTACGGTTAAAACTCAAGGTGACCGTACACTTTTTTTCGACTTTTTTCCTTTTGATATGGGAAAAATCAACGGCTATGAAGTAAAAATTCAATTATATACCGTACCTGGCCAAGTGAAGTATAATTCAACCAGGCGATTAGTTCTAAAGGGTGTGGATGGTGTTGTTTTCGTTGCTGATTCTGCTGCGGAGCGAAGAGATAAAAACGTAATTTCCCTGCGTAACCTTGAGGAAAACCTGGCGCTTTATAACAAAAATATTTACGAAATACCCCTGGTAATACAATATAATAAAAGAGATCTTGCCAAGCAGGGTGTTGAAGTCCTGGATGTTGAAACGATGGAAAAAGATATAAATTCTCGTTTAAAGGCGCCTTCATTTGAAGCCAGTGCAGTTGAAGGAGGTAATGTTGTATTGACCCTGAAAAAAATTATATATGAAACGATGGCTTCTCTGGAAAAGGAACTGAAACAGGAGCAAGCAAAATGAAAAATATAGAAGATTCTTCATTTCTCCGCGGGGTGGAAGGTCGTCTCGACAGTCTATTTGGTGTGGAAAATGAAAAAAAAGATATTGTAAAAGAGACTCCAGAGAAAAATGACGATGAAAAATTAAGCATGGAGAAGGTAGAAGTAAATGTCCAGCCCACGCCTTCTGCAGCGCTGAAGGAAGATGAGGGCAATGAACAATCAAAATTTATCAGCGAAATAGAAAAACGATTTAATGCAATATTTGGTGAGGATAACAAAGAAACAAAACCGGAAACAAAACCTAAAGACTTACCAACCTTAGAAGAAATAATTTCAAAAGCAGAACAAGATGACAGCAAGAGCATCGATAAACCTACACCTGATCAACCCACCTTAGAGGAAATTATCTTAAAAGCGGAACAAAATGACAACAAAAACATTAATCAATCCATTTCCGATCAACCCACTTTAGAGGAAATCATCTTCAAAGCAGGATCGGTTGACAGCAAAAGCCTTGATCAAATGCCCTCTGCACTTGAGTCATCCAATTCTTTAATGTCTTCGCCATTAAAAGATATTAAAAGTATTATTCTCTCGCTTGAGTGGGAAATAGATAACAAGATACTGGATGAATTTGATGCTGAGATTATCAAATTACAGAAGCTAAACGATGGAAATTATACTATTTTGGGTTTTTTACTGATCCTTCGTTTTCTGGGACGCTACATAAGGGTAAGAGGCACGGATTCCAATCGGGGTTCAATTACATTGCTTTTATCTGTTTATGATAATCTGGAAGATGTTATGCTGTCAGAAGATATGACAGATGCAAGTAAGCGAACCATTCTTCTGGAGGATATTAAGAACTACCGGGAATGGGTAGATCAGCTAGATTTTGGTGCTAGTAAAGATAAGTTCATCGAAAAGCAAAAAATGCCGGTAATCCCTGAAAAAAGAGAGCCTCTTCCCAAATGGATTCAAGAAGATGGAGCAAGTGTTATGCAGGAACAAAAAAATGCGACCAAAATTAAGGAAAGTGACGAAGCAGTTAAAAAAGGTCACGAGATTAATTATCATGTGCCTGACGTCATTTCTGCAATAAAGCATATGACACCGCATGAGGCAATAGCATATGCACTGGAAGATATTAAAAAAGCAATGGGTGTCGAAATTAATAATTTAAGATCAGAAATAAAAAGGTATAATCAGCCTAAATAAATAAAAGTTGATATTGACCTTAGAATTTGGCAATGCTAAAAAAATAAATAGCGTCGATTAGAAAAAAGGAATATGTTTTTATTCAAACAGAAAAAACAGGGCGCTCTTGGCATGGTGATTTTCTGTGAGGAATGCGGAGAAAAATATATATTGGAACCGGATCAAGTAAAAGGTGCTGAGCTGATTTTTATTTGCCGGTCATGTAATGACATAATAAAAGTTCCTATACAGGAGACGCATACAATTAGGCATGCAAATGCTAAAGGCAAAGGGAAGTAAAAGTATAACAAAATATTTATTTTGTTCAGGATAAAGAAATTTATCAGTATGTGAAACTGCAGACAAGGAAAATTTAATGGACGGGAAAAATCAATTATTCGATTTAAATCGTGAAAAGCAGGAGTTGGATCTTTTTTTATCCTCAATCACAGGGGAAGAGGTAACTCCAGCAGTGGCAAAAGGGGCAAAAGTCGAGACCTTTATATCGGGAGCCTTATCCTCTAGTGCTGACATTAAACCTAAGACTGAAATTGCGGCAGATTATATAAACACGGACAAATGGGGAAAGACCCCATGGGCAATAGATAAAACTTCAAGTAAAGATGATCAAAACAACATCAACAAAAACTGGACAAAAACGTCGAAAAGCCTTGATGAAATTCAGATGCTAGATAATACTATAAAAACAGAACGGCCAGCATCAAGTTACCTTTCCCAATTCCACGAGAAATCAGTGCGGCAATCAGATGATTTTATTAGCAATGAAAAAACAAGCGCGTTCGTACCAGAAGACGGAGGGGGTCGTAAGGTTACATGGATAGCTTTAATTATAGTTTTTTTTATTATTTCCTTTATCGTTGCTGGCTTTTCACTGTTTTACCCGGAGAAAAAAACCCAGGCGCTGCAATGGATCGTTTCTAGTATTCCATATGCAGATAAAGTGATTACAGTTGATAAAGATCAGAAAAATCCGGATACTGGCGAGATTCAATTTATTGACGTTCGGCAGCGTTTTATCAGGAACACTTCCCTGGGAAGAAACATTAAAGTTATCGAAGGGATTGTTAAAAACAATACAGCAACAAACATCTCGAAAGTTAAACTAATAGGAGAGCTTTATGATTCGGAAGGATCGTTGTTCTTAACTTCAAAAACATCACTTGCGGGCAATGTCCTTACAGATGATAAACTGGAAATTCTTGACGAAAATAAAATATTTTCCGCGTTGTCTATAGCTCCGGCCAGCAATCTTTCGGAAGCCAAAATTCCACCGGGGGGGCAAGTGCCTTTCATGATCGTATTTACCAGAGAATCCGATAAAGTATACAGATTAGTCATAATCCCTACTTCAGAGTAAATAGATGCTTTGGTTCAACTAAACATCTCGGTTTTAACATTCATTTTATTTCGATGCCGCTCCAAAGCCAGAGCAATCAGTTTATCCAGCAGATCGCTGTATTTCAGGCCGGAGGCTTCCCATAATTTCGGATACATGCTGACGCTGGTAAATCCGGGCAGCGTGTTTATTTCGTTTAAATAGAATTCGTTGGAATTCTTATCCAGAAAGAAATCTACTCTGGCCAGAGAGCTGCATGCCAGGGCCCGGTAACCTTTGACAGCAGCTGTACGGATCAGATCGGCAAGGGTTTCGTCAATATCTGCGGGTATTTTTATCGCTGCGCCATTCGGATCAATATACTTGGCTTCATAGGAATAAAACTCGTGATTAGGAATTATTTCCCCCAATATTGATGCCGAAGGATTTTCGTTGCCAAGGATTGCGCATTCGATTTCTCTGCAATCAATTGCTTTTTCAATCATAATACGAGTATCGAATTGAAAGGCGAAGGCAATGGCTTCAGGTAGTAATTCTTTTGTCTTAACCTTATTTACTCCGACAGAAGACCCGGTACACAACGGTTTGACAAAAAGCGGCATTCCGAGCGTACATAGCGCGTCTTGAATAATAATGCCGGAGTTGACCTCCCACTGATGTTTGCTGATGGTTATGGATGGTACAACAGGAATGTCGGCCTCTTTAAGTAATCTCTTGGCGATATCTTTATCCATTCCCACGGCTGATCCGGCTACATCAGCTCCGACATAGGGAACCATCGCCAGCTCCAGCAATCCCTGCATGGTGCCATCTTCGCCATAGGTTCCATGCAAAACAGGGAAAACTATATCAACTATTACTTCTTCATTATTGTTTTCAATATTGTAGACGTGCAGCTTGTTTTCCTGCTCAAAATGATTAACCAACCATTTCCCTCGTTTTTTCAAAGAGAGAATTTGACCGAAATCCTTATTCGGCACAATTTCCGCTTTATCCTGAACATACCATCGGCCGTCTTTGTCAATGCCTATGGCGATGACTTCATATTTGTCTTGATCCAGCGCACTAACTACTGATGCCGCTGAACAAAGAGAAACATTGTGCTCGCCCGACCTTCCACCATATAAGACGCCAATTTTCATTTTATCTGAAGACTTCATCACATTTTATCCCCGGAAAGAATTATGATTTGTAGAACGATATACGCCGACCTAAAGCTGTATGTCAATTTAATTCTGGAATTTAAAAAAAGCAGGGCAAAATGCTTTGCGCCTATCTTCAATTGCGATATTGATAATGAAAAGAAATTTCTGCTGATAGTATGAGCATGAACTGGTCGATTATATCAAACAGTAAAAAGAAGAAACAGTATAAACTAAAATATGCATTAGAATTGACCTGTAATAATTTGCAGGTCTGTTACAGCTAGCCTATAACTCAATTGGGCGGCAAATAAGTCCGATTCGGCTTTTGCCAGAGCGGCCTTTGCGGCAAGATGGTCTGCTTCCAGATTGAGTCCTGCTTCAAGCTTGTCGGTTTGGATTTTAAAATCGTCACGTCGATAATCAACAACTTTTCTGGCGACAGAAATCAATTCAGCTGATTGGAGTATTTTTCTTTGCGCCTTGGCAATATCAGCATTTACCTGTTCCAGAGTATTTGCCAGATTTTCTTCAGCTTGTTTCTTTATGGAAATGCGCTGTCTTTTAACGTAGGTGTTGGAAAAAATATCCTGGATATTCCATTTGAATGTAACGCCGATAAAAGCGTCTTCAATATTCCATCTGGGAGCAAAGTTGATATTTGTAATATCCTGAGGAAAGCGCGCGTTGCCTTCCTGGTATAGATAACCTCCCAAAATGCCAAAATCAGGCAAGTAGCTGTAGCGGCTGGCATCAATTGCGTGTTCGGCCTTGGCTTTATAGAGGGCCGCTATCTTTAAGTCATGATTATCCTTTTGCGCTTTAACTTCTAAGGCTTCTACAGGCAAAGCGCTAAATTCAAGGCTGTCGAGAGATAATGGTTCGAGGATAAATAGACCCGTGGAGGGCAAGCCAATCAGGCGCTTTAAGTCAGAGGAATAATCGTCAATCAGCATGTTGATTTTCATAACGTTTTGCTCTTCATCAGCCACATTTGCTTTCAATCCCGTCTGGCTGGATACGGTAGTCTTACCGGCCAAAACAGCGCTTTCAACATCATAAAGTTTTTTTCTGACTAACTCCAACTTTAACTCAACTTCTTCTTTTTGCTTTTGCAAAATTAGTAATCCGCAATAAAGCTTTTCAGCGGTTTGTTTAACTTGTATGGTCGCCTTGCCCTGCTCAATTTCTGCAATTTCCAGATCTGTTTTTGCGACGTTAACTCCCGCCATGATTTTCGGAATTTGCGATATGGGTTGGTAAAGCATGATGCCACCGCTATATATATCAGAACTGCCCAACTCTATTTTTGTATCCGCCGGCGGCAGAGGGGTATTGATGGGACCCGATGAAATCTGCCCTAAAGATCCCTGTCTGATAGTAATGTTGCCTATATTGCTGTTGTATAGATAGGATCCGCCGACAATGACGGCCGGGAAATATTTTACCCTGTCCTCATTTACTTTTTGCAGCTTTTCATTCACCTGCAGCTGTTTAATTCTGAGCAACCTGTTATTTTGAACAGCTAAGTTGATTACTTTTTGCAGATTTAGATTTTCATGTTTTTCCTCTGCGCCGGCATTTGTTGAAAACAAAAGCATAGGGATCAGAAATAGTAAGGCGATTTTCGTGTAAGTGCCTGCGGCCGCTGTCTCACCTATTTTGATTGGATGACCATGGTTTTTATCGGAAGGTTTTATTATATAGGCATAAAGAACAGGTACTAAAAACAATGATATAATTGTGGCGAGCATGATACCCACAGCGATAACGCTGGCAAGCGGGCTCCAGAGCGGCGAGCCGGAAATAATCATGGGAATGACGCCGATTGCAGCTGCGCTAGCGGTGAGAAAGATTGGACGCAAACGCCTTTTGCCTGATTCAAGAGCTGCTACCCTGATGGATGCGCCATGGGCAACAAGCTCGTTTGCATAATCTATCAGAATGATGGCGTTTCTAACCACAATTCCCGATAGACTGATCAGCCCGACAAAAGCTGTAAACCCGAACGGATTGCCGGCAATTAGTAACCCCAGCAAAGCCCCGAATACACTCAAGGGGATTGTCAGCATAACAATGAATGTTTCCTTCAAATTACGAAACTGAAACAGAAGAATAAGAAATATAAGCACCAGGCTGATGGAGAGTGCTACCAGCATTTCAGAAAATGTTTCCTTCTGGTTTTCATATTCGCCCCCATAAACAATTTTATAGCCCGCGGGCAGGGGAATCCCGGATATTAGTGGACCTGCCGTTTTCAGAATCTGCGATGCTAGAAAGCCGGTTGCCGGTTCGCACTGAATAGCCAGAGTCCTCAGGCCGTTGAG
>JANXZU010000129.1 GCA_025355345.1 Syntrophaceae bacterium | reverse complement strand
TAAAACAAGAAAAGAACATGTAATGGAAAGAAATAAACAAACGAGTTGTGCAAAGGTCTCAAGGTGAAAGCTTTGCACAACCACCCTATTCGTCATTCCGGGCTTGACCCGGAATCCAGGAAATACTTAATAATACTGGATTCCCGCCTTCGCGGGAATGACAATATTGTTGGTTTAGAATAATTATGCAAAGCTCTCTTTTAAATAAATATTTCTTTGTTTTTATGCTCACATTTTAACAAGAGTTGTGCAAAGGTTTCAACCGATGGAAATGTTGTTGCACACACAAGAAATATCAAGAGGAGAAGCCACCCAAGCCTAGCACAGTATAAACCTGGCAACATAATGATCATCATGAATTTAGCAAACCAAAAAATATTAGTTACCGGTGCTGATGGATTTATCGGCAGCCATCTGGTGGAAGCTTTACTGGGCAAAGGGTGCCATGTACGGGCCTTTGTGTTCTATAACTCTTTCAATAGTTGGGGATGGCTCGATACGTTTCCCAAAGATAAACTGGATAAGCTCGATGTATTTGCTGGTGATATCCGCGATCCCAACGGAGTGAGAAAGGCCATGCAAGAGGTGGACATTGTTTTTCATCTAGCCGCTCTTATTGCTATTCCGTTCAGTTATCACTCTCCGGACAGCTATGTAGATACCAACATCAAAGGTACATTGAATGTGCTTCAGGCAGCGCGTGATAGCGGTTGTAAGCGTGTGCTGATCACATCAACATCAGAAGTTTATGGAACGGCGCAGTATGTTCCCATTGACGAGCAGCATCCCTTCCAGGGGCAATCGCCATATTCCGCAACAAAAATAGGTGCAGACCGGCTATCGGAAAGCTTCTATCGCAGTTTCAATACTCCGGTGACTATTGTACGGCCGTTTAATACTTATGGGCCAAGGCAATCAGCCCGCGCGGTCATCCCGACCATTATTACTCAGTTGCTAGCCGGTGCGACAGAAATCAAACTGGGTAGCATTCATCCAACACGAGATTTTAATTATGTCCAGGATACCGTGCATGGTTTTATTGCGATTGCAGAGACACAGGCCACAATTGGAGAAGAAATAAACATTGCCTCTCAACAGGAGATTTCCATAGGTCTGCTTGCCCGCGAGATCATCGACCAGATCAACCCTAAGGCTATAATCGTGTCTGAAGATATACGTGTACGTCCTGAAAAAAGTGAAGTGGAGCGACTGCTGGGCAGTAACGAAAAGATTCACAAGCTGACAGGGTGGATGCCGGAATATACACTAAAGCAGGGTATACGGGAAACCATTACATGGTTCAAGGATGAGGAAAATCTTCGGCACTATAGATGGAATGTATATAATGTTTGAAAAAATAGTTAGCTTCATTAAATCCCTCTATCCGGCGGAGAATCCTGTGCCTCTTCATGCGCCTCGATTTACAGGGAATGAAAAAAAATATCTCATTGACTGTATCGATACAACTTATGTATCCTATGTTGGTCAGTATGTTGGCCGTTTTGAAGATGAAATTCGGAAATATACCGGTGCAAAGCATGCGGTCGCTGTCTCCAGTGGCACCGCAGCTCTGCATGTAGCCCTTCTGCTTACCGAAGTAAAGCCCGGGGATGAAGTAATAACGCAGCCGTTGACTTTTGTCGCCACAGCCAATGCAATTTCTTACTGTAGTGCACAGCCTGTATTTGTGGATATTGAAAGAGCAACCCTGGGACTTGATCCGGACAAACTGAATGATTTTCTAATTAATAATGGCATTCTGAAGTCGGATGGCAAGTGTTACAATAAGACAACAGGTAGAAAGATCGCTGCTTGCGTGCCCATGCATACCTTTGGCCATCCGGTGCGGATCGATCAGATTATTGAAATCTGTCAAAGATACCATATCCCGATTGTTGAAGATGCAGCCGAGGCGCTGGGCAGTTTTTACAAGGGACAACATTCTGGCACATTCGGGGATATTGGTATTTTAAGTTTTAATGGCAACAAGCCGGTAACAACAGGTGGCGGCGGTATGATCATAACTAACGATAAAGCTCTTGCTATAAAGGCCAAACACCTGACGACAACGGCCAAACAGCCCCATCCGTGGGAATTTGTTCATGACATGATTGGCTATAATGATCGCATGCCGAATATTAATGCCGCTGTGGGCTGTGCTCAGATGGAATGCTTTGCCGGGGTCTTGGAAAACAAGCGCACTACAGCGCAGATGTATAAACAGTTTTTTCAGGAGATCAACATGCCATTTATTACAGAGCCTGATCATGCCCGGTCCAACTACTGGCTCAATGCCATAGCTTTAAAAGACAGACCAGAACGAGATCTGTTTCTTGTCTATGCCACCGAAAGAGGAATCCAAACACGGCCTGTTTGGACGCTCATGTCCAACCTTCCCATGTATCGCCATTGTCAGTGCACATCCCTTGAAACCGCCCAATGGCTGGAAGACCGTCTGGTTAATGTTCCCAGCAGTGTGCGAATATGAAAGAAAAAATTATCCTCATTGGGGGCGGCGGCCATTGCAAGGCATGTATTGATGTCATCGAACAGGAAGGACATTTTGCAATTGCCGGGATTGTTGATGTTCCTGAAAAAAAGCAGCACAATGTTCTGAAGTATCCCGTGATCGGTTCAGATGACGATTTGGAGGCATTGATCAAAACCTTTTCCAATGTTCTGATCACGCTGGGGCAGATCAAATCCTCGACTCGACGCAGGGAACTATTTATTAAGTTGATGCTGATGGGCGCACATTTCCCCGTAATTAAATCACCCTTGGCCTATGTCTCTCCCCATGCCAATGTCGCGGATGGAACCATCGTCATGCATCACGCACTGATCAATGCAGGTGCGAGTGTTGGCAGAAATTGCATTATCAATACCAAAGCCCTTGTGGAGCATGATGCTGTCATTGAAGATCACTGCCACATTTCGACAAGTGCAATCGTTAATGGCGGTGTAAAAATAGGCAGCGGCTCTTTTTTCGGAAGCAATTCTGTTTGTAAAGAATATATCGAAATAGGGGAAAATGCTGTAATTGGTTGTGGCGCAATAATTGTCAAAAATATTCCCTGACTTTTTTATCTTTTAGTTTTAATCTTTGAGCTACCAACTATGAGCTATAATAAAACTCTTATCATAGCCGAAGCCGGTGTCAATCATAACGGCAGCCTGGAAATGGCATTTCAACTGATCGATGCAGCCGTCGCTGCCGGAGCGGATGCCGTTAAATTTCAGACATTCAAAGCAGATAAAGTCATTGCCGTTCATGCCCCCAAAGCCTGCTACCAGAAGGTGGCAACCGGCTCGGCTGAATCTCAACTGGAGATGGTCAAAAAGCTGGAACTTGATGAAAAAGCACACACCCGGCTTTATCAGTATTGCCAAGACAAAGGCATTCAATTTCTTTCAACGCCCTTTGATCTGGAAAGCATTGATCTGTTGTACCGATTGGGATTGGAAATCTTCAAGATTCCCTCAGGCGAGATTACCAATCTGCCCTATCTGAGAAAATTGGGTGCATTGAAAAAAAAGCTGATCTTGTCCACCGGTATGGCCGATCTGGGTGAAATTAAAGATGCCCTTGATGTACTTACCGAATTCGGAACGCCTTTGGGGAACATTACAGTTCTTCACTGCAACACCGAATACCCAACCCCGTTTGAGGATGTCAATTTGAGAGCCATGTTGACCATCAGGAACGCTTTCCCCGGAATTTCTGTAGGCTACTCGGATCATACTCCCGGCATTGAAGTGCCGATAGCCGCTGTTGCCATGGGCGCAACTGTGATTGAAAAGCACTTTACACTTGATCGAAACCTTCCTGGTCCCGACCACAAAGCCAGTCTGGAGCCTGATGAACTGAAGGCCATGGTGCAAGCGATTCGTAATATCGAAAAAGCTTTAGGTACGGGAATCAAGAAACCATCGCCCTCGGAATTGAAAAATAAGCCTATTGCCAGAAAAAGCATTGTCGCTTCCACAACCATCGAAAAAGGCGAAACATTTACTGAAAAAAATATCACAGTTAAGCGACCGGGGATTGGTATCATCCCCATGCGCTGGGATGAAATTATCGGACACAAGGCAACAAAATCTTATCAGAGAGACGAATTGATTGAAACGTAAAATTTGTGTTTATACATCAACTCGGGCAGAATACGGCCTGCTGCGTAGTGTTCTGCAGGAAATCCAGTCAGCTAAAAGGCTTGAGTTGCAGATTCTTGTCAGCGGCATGCACCTGTCACCAGAGTTTGGTATGACCATCCGGGAAATCCAGTCGGACGGTTTTAACCCGGATGAAACTATAGAAATACTCCTATCCAGTGATACCCCGACGGCCATCTGTAAATCAATGGGGCTTGCCATGATTGGCTATGGCGAGGCACTCCAGAGGCTGAAGCCGGATATGTTGGTGGTGCTCGGTGACCGATTCGAAACGTTTTGCATGGCTGCTGCGGCCCAAGTCTGCCGGGTTCCTCTTGCGCATATTCATGGTGGGGAGACCACGGAAGGTGCTATTGACGAGGCTTTCCGTCACTCGATCACAAAAATGTCACATTTGCACTTTGCCAGTTGCGAAGCGTACCGTCAGCGCATAATACAATTGGGGGAAGCGCCGGATCGGGTGTTTAATGTTGGTTCTCTTGGTGTTGAAAACATCCGACGCATGTCGCTCATGACACGCAGCGATCTGGCGGAATCCATCGGATTCAATCTTGACAAGCCCTATTTCCTTGTGACATTTCACCCTGTGACTCTGGAAAAAGACACATCTAAAGGACAATTCCAGTCGCTGCTTGATGCCATGGAGGCATTCCCGGAATACAATGTAATCTTTACAAAGGCCAATTCAGACACGGACGGACGAGTCATCAACCACATGATTGACGAATATGCAGAAAAGCGACCTGAACGCTGCCTCGCTGTGACCTCCTTGGGTGCACTCAGGTATCTGTCAGCCATGAAATATGCAGCCGCAGTCATTGGTAATAGTTCCAGCGGTATAATTGAAGCACCATCCTTACAAATTCCCACGGTCAATATTGGCGATCGCCAAAAAGGGCGGATACAGGCTGCCGGCATATTGAATTGCGCGCCCCAAGCCAAGGCAATCCAACAGACAATAGGTCATGCGTTATCACCCGCTTTTCAGAAAACTCTCTCGAGCATATCAAATCCCTACGATCGGCCTGGTACATGTTCAACAATTGTCGGATTGTTGGAAAAGACGGATATTTTCGGCATCACCAAAAAAACCTTTCATGATGTAAGGTTGCACCATGAGGTAAAACCATGAAAAATTATTGTATTCGTCCTGATGCCAGCCTGATTGAATGTATGCGAAGCATTGATATCACCGGAGCCGGTATTGCACTCGCGGTTGATAGTGAATTAAGGCTTATCGGGACAATATCTGACGGCGATGTGCGGAAGGCCATAGTGAAAGGCTGTCCGCTGGATAGTTCGATTGCCAACCATATCAATCGAAACTGTTTTCATGTGTTGCCAACAGTCCCCAGGGCCGAAGTATTGGATATCATGCAGGCCAGAAGGTTTAAACAGATTCCAATTGTTGATGAGCAGGGCAAAGTGATTGGGCTTCATCTTCTGCATGATATATTGGGGAATATCGCACGGCCTAACTGGGCTGTTGTAATGGCAGGCGGCAAGGGGCTGCGGCTGCGGCCATTGACTGAAAATTTACCCAAGCCGATGATCAAGGTTGCAGGCAGGCCTCTACTTGAGCGGATCATCCTGCACCTTGTCAGTTATGGGATTGGCCGAATCTTTCTTTCGGTCAATCATCTGTCACACGTGATTGAGGACTATTTTAAAGATGGGTCAAAGTACGGCACAAAGATTGAGTACCTTCGCGAGGATGAACCCCTTGGCTCCGGCGGTGCCATCTCGCTTTTACCTGAAATCCCTGAATTTCCCTTGCTTGTTATGAATGGGGATTTGATTGTTGATACTAATTTTACCGATATGATTGAATTTCACAGTCGTAACAATTTTTACGCGACAATGGGGGTGTATTCCTATCTCCACCAGGTGCCCTTTGGGTGTGTTGAAATACAAGATAACAGATTGGCAGGCCTGGAGGAAAAACCTGTTCTTGAAAAAATAGTGAACGCGGGCATCTATGTTCTATCACCAAAGGCTGTATCAGCTATTCCCAGGAATACCTATTTCCCCATTACGACGCTGTTTGAAGATGCCATCAAAAATAATCTGGTCTGTGGAACTTTTCCCGTAGAAAAGGAGTGGCTTGATATCGGGTCCCCCCAGCAACTACGGCAGGCGCGGGGGGAATAATGTATAATAACTTATTTTCATGTAAAGAAAAAGTTGCTCTTGTAACCGGTGGTCTTGGTTTAATCGGTAAGGAAATCGTGTGGGGGTTGAACGATTTCGGGGCATCAGTTTGTGTTGCCGATATAGATGAACGCCAAATGAAGGGTTTGGAAAACCTTGCAGATGTTAATTTTCAGCATTTCGATATTACTTCTGAAGATTCAATTCGGCAAACCTTGCAGACGGTAATTGAAAAATTTAAAAAGATTGATATTCTGGTAAACTGTGCCTACCCGCGTACAAGCGACTGGGGTGCAAGATGCGAGGATGTCAGTTATGATTCCTGGAAGATGAATGTGGACAGTCATCTCGGCGGCTACTTTTTGTGCTGTCAAAAGATGGCGGCACAGATGAAGCTTCAAGGAGGTGGATCAATCATTAACTTAGCCTCCATTTACGGGATTGTCGCCCCTGATTTTTCAATATATGAGGGGACATCGATGACAATGCCGGTTGCCTACTCGGCAATAAAAGGTGGCGTGATCGCATTTTCAAAATATATGGCCGCATATTATGCAAAAGATAACATTCGTGTAAATTGTGTTTCTCCCGGAGGCGTTTTTGATAAACAGGCAGATGGCTTTGTTGAAAAATACACAGCTAAAACCCCTCTTGGGAGAATGGGAGTACCTAAAGATATGGTCGGGGCTGTGCTCTATCTTGCTTCAGACGCATCTTCGTATGTAACGGGGCATAATCTCATTGTAGATGGCGGCTGGACTGCCTGCTAAATGAACTGCCTTGTCCCTTTAGACCGTTTTTTAAAGATTTGATTTTAATAATTTATTTTGCTATCATTTAGCTATAAAGGAAAACACATCATGCAAACAGTAGAATTAAAACAAGCAAAAAACCATTTACCGGAGTTGATTGAGCAAACAATCGGTGGCAATGAGGTTATTATTACACAAGA
>JANXZU010000115.1 GCA_025355345.1 Syntrophaceae bacterium | reverse complement strand
TGAAGCCGCTGTAGATTATGAGTACACTGTGAAGAAGAAGTAATTCATAACAGGAAGAGGCTGTGCAGTGATTAAAGCATTGCTTCTTCTTCAAAGCTAGACAGGTTTATAAAAAAGAGGTGCAAAAGCACCTCTTTTTTTGTTTTCACAAAGCAATCGGCATACAAGAACTTCATTGAACAATATCAGTAAATAAACTATAAACAGTAGTAAGTATATTTATAGTGAATCTATGGAAAATAACAGTATCTTAAAAGAAAAAATGACTTCTGCGCCGCGCAGCCCCGGCGTTTATATCATGCGCGATGGAGAGAAGAAGGTTATCTATGTCGGCAAAGCCAATGATTTGAAAAGCCGCATTGGTTCTTATTTCACCGGCAAGGATACGCGACCGATGGCGCCGTTTCTGATGGCGCGGGTAAAAAATATAGAATTTCTTACGACCGCCACTGAGAAAGAAGCGCTGATCTTAGAGAACAATTTAATCAAGCAACATCGTCCGCGCTATAATGTTATCCTGCGGGATGATAAAACTTACTATCACTTAACTCTTGATCCTGCCGAAATTTTTCCACGCTTGCAACTTATTCGCAAGAGACTTAACAATGGCGCCCTGTATTTTGGCCCCTATCCTTCGGGACAGGCTGCCAAAGAAACTCTGCGTTTTGTTCAACAGGTGTTTCCGCTGCGCAGCTGCCGCAATCTCGATTTCAAGTTACGAAGCCGTCCCTGCCTGGAATATCAGATGGCAAGGTGCCTTGCTCCCTGCAAGGGATTGATTGATGAGGCATCTTATCGGAAGTTAGTCGAAAATACAGTCTCGTTTTTGCAGGGGCGCAGAAGATCGCTTATTGCAGAAATCAAATCGCAAATGGGAGAGGCGGCGCAGAATTTAAATTATGAAGAAGCCGCTCGCCTGCGTGACCGCATAGGTGCTTTGGAACACGTGCTGGAGAAGCAGAATGTTGATTGGGCAGGCCAGCATGACCTGGATATTCTTGGCGTGTATGGCTACGATGATGTTTACCAGGTTTGCATATTGTTTGTGCGCGCGGGAAAGCTTCTGGGCAGTAAATCATTTGTGCCTGTGAAAATAAAAACAGAACTGTCCGAAATTGTATCTTCATGTCTGACACAGTATTATTATAGCGGCGCGCAAATTCCTGATGAAATTATAATTCCCTGCTCTTTGCCGGATCAGACAGTTATTGCCGAATGGTTGACAGACAAGAAAGAAAAAAAGGTTGTATTGAACATTCCTGCCAGGGGTTCCAAAAATGCCCTGCTGGAGATGGCTGTTGCCAATGCCCGCAGCCTTCTGGAATCATGGCAGATGAAGGAAAATCAAAAGAAAGATGCGATAAAAATTCTTCAGGAAAAATTGTCTCTGGCTAAGTTGCCGCGCAGAATTGAGTGTTATGACATCTCTAACATCAGTGGCAGGTATGCCGTCGGTTCGATGGTCGTCTTTCAGGACGGTGAGCCGGATAAATCAAGCTATCGCCGTTTTCGTATCAAAACGGTACAGGAAGCGGATGATTATGCCATGATGCATGAAGTGCTATCGAGAAGGTTTGCCCATAGTGAAAATTTACCGGATTTGGTTGTTGTTGATGGCGGCAAGGGACAGCTCAATGTCGCGCTTTCTGTATTAAAGGATTTAAATATAAAACTTGATGTGATTGGCCTGGCCAAAGAAGAGAGGGAGATTATTTCCGGTAAAGGTGTTATTCGAAAGAAAGACCGCAAATCAGAAGATCGTGTTTATCTGCAGCAGCGCAAGGACGCAATTTATCTTTCTGCCGCTCCCCAGGCATTGCGGATTATTCAGCAAGTACGGGATGAAGCACATCGCTTTGCTCTTAGCTACCATCACCAATTGAAGAAAAATGATGATCTGCAGTCTATTCTTGATTGCATTCCGGACATCGGTGAAGTGCGCAAGAAAGTGTTGCTTAAACATTTCGGTTCTGTCATCCAGGTGAAAAATGCAACAATTGAAGAATTGCAAAAGGTTCCGGGAATTGGTAAAGAGCTTGCTGAAAAAATTTATGCTGGTTTGCAATTATGAATTTGATAACAATTATATTTTTGGCAATTGGGCTTGGGATTGATGCTTTTTCTGTGGCGATAGGTATTGGAGCGGCAAACACAAAAAGATCGTGGGCTCCGATGTTGCGATTGGCTACGGCCTTTGGGCTATTTCAGTTTGTTATGCCGATTGCAGGATGGCTTGCCGGTCTGACGGTTGTTAATGTCATTGGTGGTTTTGATCACTGGATAGCTTTTGCACTTCTTGCTTATGTCGGCGGTAAAATGATCCGGGAAGGACTGGAAAAAGAAAGCGATGAAGAAAAGGCCGATCAGACAACAGGTTTGCCGCTGCTTTTGCTTTCGATTGCCACCAGTATTGACGCGCTTGCCGTTGGTTTCAGCTTTTCCATATTAAAAATGCCGATAGTAATACCTGCTGCCATTATCGGCATCGTTTGTTTTCTGATGACCGCTATTGGTATGGTATTTGGCAAAGCACTGGCAAAAATTTTCGGTAAAAAAGTGGAAATCTTCGGCGGGCTTGTATTAATTGGAATCGGGATAAAAATTCTGATTGATCACTGGGGCTAAAGTATATGTTCTATCAGATTGTCAGAGCCGGCAGAGAAGAAATCGGTCTGGTCTGGAAATATGCAGGGAAGAAGCCTAAAATTGAATATATTTATTTACCTGATTCAAAAGTGAAATTGAAAGAACGAATTATCAAAGATTGTCCGGAAATTAATAAAATATCACAAGGGATCCCGGGCGGCATTGATGATCGAATTATAAAATTATATTTTGGGAAAGAAGAAAATGTCGATATTTCTTTTTTGAATTTATCCGGGCTTACAGATTTTTCAGCAAAAGTATTAAAACTGGCATATAAAATTCCGCGCGGAAAAGTGGACACTTATTCAGGATTAGCCGCTGCAGTAGGTTCTCCGCATGCCGCACGCGCTGTGGGAACTGCTCTGGCCGATAATCCTTATCCACTTGTTATTCCCTGCCATCGCGTTGTTCGGGTTGATGGAGCTCTTGGTGGTTTCGGTGGCGGCGTCAAAATGAAAAGGGAACTTCTTTCTAAAGAGGGTGTTACTTTCGATAGTCCAGACCGCGTATCCGCTAAATGTATCTGGTAGTAAAACAGAAGTTACTTTTACTGAACAGGCGCAAACGGTGGTAACGGGCAATTCATTGCCAGGGAAATCACTCGCAGAAGGTCTGCTTCGGTAATCGTGATGGTCTTATCGGCAAAAGCGCAGTGGGCGCAGGCATCTATTACAGATTGCTTTATTTTAAATGACGCATAGTTCAATTGCTTAAGAGCGTTGCTCACTTGTAAAAACGCTATATTTTCTTCATAAGAGAAATCCGGGTTTTTACCGGCAAGCTCCGGAATTTGCGCAACACCTGCAGCAAATGCCAGACGGGCTTTTTCCTCATTGCCAACATTTCCGGCGCAGGCCAGTGCTCTTAAAATTATCAAGATGTCGAGACCTACAGGTGCATAAGAGAAAAAAGTGACTTTGCTGGACATATCCTCAGTTTCACTTAGTAATTTATTGATCATCCACTGTATAGTGAATTCAAAAAAAGTTACTTTATTATCAGCTGTAATTAAAGAATTAATAACCATAAGAAAGTTTCTTTTTTCCATTCCGGTTAAAGAGCGCAAAGATGGTATGGCTAATTCCACAAGCGGCAGGCGAATATCCTGCGGCAGATTGGTAATGAGGTCGCAGAAGCTTGTTGTCTCCTCAATATTGCCTTGTAGTACGATGGCCCGTTGCAAAAC
>JANXZU010000071.1 GCA_025355345.1 Syntrophaceae bacterium | reverse complement strand
CCATCGCCCTGGGCCATCCCCTGGGCTGCACCGGCGCCAAACTGACGGCGCAACTGCTCCATGAGCTGAAGCGCCGCAAGGCCAAACGCGGCATCGTTTCCATGTGTATCGGCGGCGGCATGGGCGCGGCCGCTATCTATGAAATGCTGTAAAAGCGCTAACCGTAACTAACATCTACCCCCTCCTTAAAGGCCCTCTCCAGAAATGGAGGGGGCCTTTCCTTGTAATTTATCATTGACCTGACAAGAACTTATTTTCTATACTCTTCCATGATGATACGGATTTTCTGTATGCGCTAAGGAGGGGAAAGTGAAAGCAGGCTTTATTCAGTTCAATCCGGAATTCGGTGAAATTGAGCGTAATATTGACAGGGCAAGGGAGCTGATGGCATCGGTGGACGCCCAACTTGTTGTCTTGCCGGAGTTCTTCAACACCGGCTATCTGATTGCCACCCGGCAGGAGGCGTGGGATCTTGGCGAGCCCATCCCGGGAGGGAAAACGACGGTAGCCCTCTGTGAAATAGCGAGGGCGAAAAACCTTTATATTGTGGCCGGACTGATCGAGAAAGCGGGGGAGAAGCTGTTCAATGCCGCGGTCCTGGTTTCTCCGGATGGATATGTAGCTACGTACCGGAAGATGCATCTCTTCAATGAGGAAAAACTCTGGTTTGATCCGGGAGACAAAGGTTTCGAGGTTTATGATCTCGGTATCTGCAGGATCGGGATCATGATCTGCTTCGACTGGTTCTTCCCCGAATCCATGCGGATTCTGGCTCTGCAAGGCGCCGATATCATTTGTCACCCTGCCAACCTGGTCCTGCCTTTCTGTCAAGATGCCATGGTTACCAGGTGCCTCGAAAACCGTGTTTACGCCATTACCGCTAACCGGACCGGAGTTGAAACGCGGTGCGGTAAAAGTTTCCGTTATACCGGGCGGAGCCAGATCACGGCACCCGGGGCACAGATCCTGTGTCGTGGGGAAAGCGAATCAGACGAGGTTGGGGTGGCGGAACTGGATCTTGCCGTCGTTAGAGGAAAGAAGATCAATACATACAATGACTTGTTTGCGGATCGACGTCCAGATTATTACGGTTCCATTTGCTCATGACGCAGGCTCATATTTTTTCGCTTACCAGCCAATATGAACTTCACGATAAGGAGCGTTGACGCTTATGGCCCTGGTGTCGCTGATAAAGCAGATACCCCTTTTCAGTTCCCTTAAGCACGAGGATATTGAGATCATTGCTGCGCTCCTGAGACGGCGGTCTATCAAGAAGGGGGACATCATCTTTCAGAAGGGTGATGAAGGCACTGCCCTGTATGCGATTCTCAGTGGGCGCATTAAGATAATTGTAACAAGACCGGTAGGTGACAAAATTACCGTGGCCATTTTGAACGACGGAGATTTTTTTGGAGAGATGGCCCTGCTCGATGGCATGCCCAGGTCAGCGGATGCTGTTGCCCTGGAAGAAGCCCAATTGGCCGTTCTTGACCGTCATGATTTCCTGGCGTTTCTTGCCCAACAGAAGCACGCCGCGTTGGCAATACTCAGGACCTTGTCATTGAGACTGCGCAAGACAGACGATCTTCTCGCGGAGATTTGTTTTTTAAGTCTTTCTGCGCGACTGGCAAAGAGATTGCTGGAGTTGGCAAGAAGTGAATCGGAGGGTGTTAATGATAGCCCCCCCCTGGCAATGCGAATGACCCAGAAGGATCTTGCGAGCCTCTTGGGAGTGTCCCGGGAAAGCGTCAACAAGGAACTGAAAATTCTCCGGGAAAAGGGCATTGTCAGCACGGAGCGCAGTAAGATTATCATCCTCGATCAGGAGCGCCTGAAAAAAAGGGCCAAGTAAATATTCCTTGAAATCAAGTCCCCTTTAGTCTATAGAGTCACCTCACGGGCGGTTAACTCAGCGGGAGAGTGCTACCTTCACACGGTAGAAGTCACTGGTTCAATCCCAGTACCGCCTACCATGAAGATTCAGGGGCTTACGAATTACGTTCGTGGCCCCTTTCTTGTTCTGTGGCAGCTTGCTGTTGCTGCGTTTGCCCCGTTTATTACTTTATGAATTGTCTTTACAATCAAATGATCAACCAGAATGTAGTAATGAAGGAACCGCAGAATACGACTACAACAGGAGGAAACAACATGCAAAATTCACCCGAACAGGATCAACCCCCTATTCAGATCAATACATCAGATGAAATTTCAAGGGGTAGATACAGCAATACATTACTGGTGTCGCATAGTCCCGATGAGTTTATTCTCGATTGGCTATTGAATTCTCCAAATGGGCCTCATCTGGTCTCAAGAATAATCATGACTCCAGGTAATATCAAAAGGGTTGCCGAAGCTTTAAGAATCAACATTGAACAGTATGAGGAAAAATTCGGAGTCATTAATGTGGTTGAACCGGTCGCGCAGAAGTTTCATTGATTGGAGGTAGTCGATTACTATGGAACGCAATAATGAGACCCATAGCGTCTTGATGGGATATATTCTGTGGATCGTAGGCTTCACAGGCTCCGAAAGGTTCTACTACGGGAAGCCCATTTCAGGAACGATTTACTTTTTTACCTTTGGCATCCTGGGCATTGGCTGGCTTCTTGATCTGTTCCTGATACCATCAATGGCCCGTGAGGCGGATTTTAGGTTCAAAGAGGGAAGGATCAACTACAACGTGGCCTGGGTATTGCTCACCTTCCTGGGGCCTCTGGGGGTTCATCGGTTTTATATGGGAAAGTGGATCAGTGGCATAGTTTACTTGTGCACGCTTGGGATCTTCGGAATCGGCTATATATACGATTACTGGACATTGAACGATCAGATTACACTCATCAACGGTTCGATTGAATGATTAAAATTATGGGCAATGAACGTAAAGGACAACTGAGAATACAATATTGGAGGTTATCAATGGACTTGTATCTCGTATGGCATGGAGAAAGCGTTCCTAAAGAAATCAATTCAGTATGCGCAAGGCGATTGGCAAAGAGGAATGTTTCAGAACACTCATGTACGATTTAAAAAGTATGGACAAGGGGAAGCTCTATGCTTACGCGGGATTAGTCTTCTCCGTTTTATGTTGGGCCGCTAACACTGTACTTGCTCGTGGAGTGGTGCAAGAAGTTAATCCCATGGCCTTATCTTTTTGGCGCTGGTTTGTTGCCTTGGCTTTAATTCTGCCTTTTGGATTTTCTTACTTAAGAAGAGATATTCACACAATTAAGAATAACAAATTCCGTTTGGCATTGCTCGCGTTCTTTAGCGTTTCTGTCTATAATTCGCTGCTGTATGTGGCTGCACATTTTACCACAGCTAATAATATGTCTATCGTTACAGCGGCAATGCCTACAATAACCATCGTAACGGCATGGCTGATCATAAATGAAAAACCTGGGAAGTTGCAAATCTTTGGAGTGATCATTTCAGCATTAGGGATGATAGGCATAATTTTCAAAGGATCATTTGCAAATGCATATCATTTAATTTTTAATTATGGTGACTTGCTGGTTATCGGATCAGTAGTAAGCTGGTCTCTGTATTCGGTATTTCTTCGCAAGTTCAAAATTGCTTTGCATCCGATAAGTCTATTGACTATGACAATTGGAATTGGACTAATATTCATTGCGCCCTTTTATTTATGCGAAATTATTGCTACAAACGATTTTAGCTTTAGTTACAAAGCCTTTCCAGTATTCCTATTCTTAGGCATCTTCCCTTCAATCTTGGCATATCTTTGTTGGAATAACGGAGTTGCTAAAGTTGGTCCGAGTACTTCAGCGACGTTTTTATATTTATTGCCAATATTTGCAGCCTTGCTCGCATTTATATTTTTGGATGAAAAAATACATTATTATCATATGCTTGGTGGATCGCTAATTTTTATTGGCTTATATTTAGCAAATACGAAGATAATAAAAGTTGTGTGACGGGGCAGGAAATTATTCTTTCCTCAATTTAATCGAGAAACGGTAACGGTTTATCCATCCTATAGACAAGTGCCTGACAAGATGCAAGAAGACGGCTCTCTCCTTCAACTACCCTGATTTCATAGACGGCTGTTTTATTGGTTCGATTTATTTCTTTGGCTTCAGCCGTTAATGTGGAACCTGTAGAAGGGGAAGCAAGATAGCTGATGTTCATATTCAAGGCGACGGCAATAGTGCCATGAGAATTGGATGCGGTTTCAAAAGCTTCATCGATCAGAGCAAACAGTGCACCCCCGTGGGCTTTCCCAAAGATGTTCTCCATGTCCGGTGTGAAGACCATCGCAACTTTTGAATATCCTTCGTCCAGATCAACTAATTTCAGGTCGAATTTCTTAGCAAAGGGTTCCTTCTCAACTTGCCTGAAGATTGCTTCCTTAATCTTGTTGTTCATAAGGCTCTCCAAACTGGATAAATAACCTGCAATACATAAGTATATCTCACTGCCAGATGGTCCTGATCATAACCTTCAGGAGATCCTTTACCATAAAAGGCGGCAGATCATCCCTGGTTTTCTGTTCAAAGAGAATTCCTTTTTCTGCCATCCAGATAGTTCCTGGCTGTAAGTCACCAAAGACAATTACATTCTGACCTTTAATTCTGCAGGAATAGTTAATCCGCTCGCTTCTGACGCCATCGGTAGCGCCTGATGCACCGGCGATAAAATCACAGATTGTCCCATCCTCCAGTTCAATCATAGATGCTGATGAAGAAGGTCTTTCGGCAACATCAGGTGTTGGTAATGGTTGGTTAAGCTTTAGGACAAATCCTGATGGTTTATCAATATCAGGGAGGGCGCCGCAGACAATCGTTATTTTATCCTGGACCGTATAACATGGGTCAAAAATTTCATTGCCGATCATGCACCGCCAGACATCGGATCGTTTAATGATATTGGAATTGGTCCAGCAGTAACCTTCTCTTTCCTCCGAAGGAATCAGCGGAATATATCTGATAATCTTTGTTTCCGTGATTTTATTTGATGGAACTGCTTGAGAAGTAATTGGAGCGCATAGGCTGATCAAGATGACCATAAACAACGATAGACAGGCATTCCATGGTTTTAAATACACTGAGTTTCTCCTTCTTTTGAATAGTGGCAAAATATCCAGGCAAGTATATTGGAAATATCAGCTGAGGTCAAAAAGAAAAAGCCCCTGAATCAGATTCATACAGGGGCTTGGTCAGGGGATGGAGTTAATGCTTTACGGAACTTCTCCGTCAATATGAATTTCATTTCCCATCGTTTCGTTCAAGCAATTTTAAAGCTTCATTAAAAAAGCATCCATCTATCGGTCTGATGTTTATCAATCATACCAACCCCTGTTTCTCTTATATCTTTTCAGTACAGGTACTTACAATATGTATGAGTCAGCATCACACAACTTGGCACGCTTTACGCAATGTATAAAGTCAAACGAAAACAAATAAAAAAATTGACATAGGAGGACACAGATCATGAAAAAGACATTAGGAACGATGGTAGCGGCAATGGTGGTTGTTCTTTTGACGGGAACTTTTGCGATGGCAGAATACGCAGCAGCCGGTGTGGCTAACTTCCCATACTTCCAGCTTGGATGCCTCATTATCGGCGGGATGACCGTGATCTCCCTGAAACACAAGTATGAGAAGATGTACACGGGAGAAGTCGCCGGTGTTTTCGCCCTCTACACAGTGCTGATTGCTCTTTTCACCAATCCG
>JANXZU010000083.1 GCA_025355345.1 Syntrophaceae bacterium | reverse complement strand
GCTTTAAATGATGAAGGAAAATATGTTATAGTGACCAGCACCGGCTGGAGTTCCGAGGAGATCGTCAACGGCCTTGCTGTGGCGGAACTGGCTGCCAACCTGGAAGAAACCAGAAAAGCAGTGCTGGCAGGGAAGAAGAGCCCTCTTTGTTATCACACGGATAGGCGGCAGATGACGCCGGAAATTCTGGCTAAAACGGCGTGCATAGCAACATTCAGGGTAAAGAGACATTTACGCCCGGAAATTTTTGCTAAACTTAAACCATCGATTTTAGACCGTTACGCGAAAGCTTTGGCAGTGACTCGAGAAGAATTAATAACTGTACCGAAATAATAGTATTCCCTGCCTACGGCGGGATAATTCGACAAGCAAGTTTCAGTGCACTTTGCAACCTAAAGGTCATCTTCGATTTCTGAAACTTGGGTCTCATTAGGAAGGCAACAATTTATTTATGACTACGGAAATAACAGCAAACGGAAAACCTTTTGTGCATCATCATTCGGCACATTGCGAAAGCGGCGTTACGTCAGCTTTGTTTAGGGACAAAGGCGTGGAAATATCTGAGCCGATGATTTTCGGTATCGGCAGCGGTATATTTTTCGGGCACTTATTTTTTGTAAAAATGGTTGGATTGCCAATTACGACTTTCCGCGGCTTACCCGGCAGCGTTTTCAGAAAAGCGGGAAAGCGTCTGGGAGCTGAATTTATCACAAAACGATTCCGTAATCAGCAAAAAGGAATGGATGAACTGAAACGTGTGCTCAAAGCCGGTCATATTGTAGGACTAACGACAAATATCTACTGGCTTTCCTATTTCCCAAATCGTTTCCGCTTTCAGTTTAACGGCCATAATTTAATTGCGCTGAGGGAAATTGAAGGCGGCTTCCGTGTGAGCGATCCGGTACTGGAGCATCCGGTAGATTGTAAGACGGAGGATTTGGAAAGGGCACGTTTCGCCCATGGCCCGTTGGAGCCGCACGGCTTTATGTATTATCCCAAATCTATCCAGCCCAATCCTGATCTGCGAACAGCTTGTATCAAAGGAATGAAAGATAGCTGCAATATGATGCTCAAAATACCTCTGCCCATCTTCGGTATTCGTGGCATGCGATTCCTCGCCAAAAGGATTATCAAGAGCCCGGACAAGCTTGGGTTTAGTGAAGCCTGCCGACAGCTTGCCAATATTATCCGCATGCAGGAAGAAGTGGGTACAGGCGGCGCTGGATTCCGTTTCATGTATGCGGCTTTTTTGCAGGAGGCAGCTGAGTTATTCGGCTCTGCCGAACTTGCCGAGCTATCCAGGGAAATGACCGCTATCGGCGATGTGTGGCGGGAATTTGCTGTTGTATCCGCGCGCATCATCAAGCAAAGGGGCCAGGATGAAGAGACATTCGCCAAGGCGGGCGGATTGATGCTGATCTGCGCTGGCCGCGAAGAAGAATTATTTAAAAATCTCGACAAAGTCGCAAGGAAGCTTAAGGCATGAACGCATTGGATATTTCGTCGATTACATTTTGCTATGATGGAGCAACAGTTAACGCTCTGCAAAATTTTTCTCTGACCGTCGCTGACGGCAGCATGCACGCCCTTCTGGGACCAAATGGCGCAGGCAAGACCACCTTGATGAGGATTATTACCGGACATCTGAGGAACTATCTGGGCGACGTGTCCATCTACGGAGGGAAAATACCGGATCAAGACACGCTGCGGTCGATCGGCTATGCCCCCCAACCAATATCATTATATACAACCCTGACAGCAATGGAAAATTTGAAATTCTTCGGCACAATGGCCGGATTGAAGGAGCGCGAGATTAAGGATCGATCAGAGAAGGTTCTGGAAGAAACGGAACTTTCATCTTACGCGCTAAAGTATGTTAATACTTATTCGGGCGGAATGCTCAGGCGTTTGAATCTGGCGGTGGCTCTCTTGCATTCCCCAAAACTACTGCTGCTCGATGAACCTACGGTCGGAGTTGACCCGCAAAGTCGCCATCATATATATGAAACATTATCTAAACTCAATACTGAAGGCATGACCGTTCTTCTTTGCACACATATTATGGATGAGGCCCAGCGCTTATGCAGCAAAGTAACATTGGTAGATAAAGGCACGACGATATTTAATGGGAATATGAATGAAATTTGTGATCTGGAAAAATTATTTTTGGAGAAGACAGGTAGAGGGTTGCGTGACGAGTAAGACAAAAACAGATTCTTCTGCGCATAACTTTGTTGGCAGCGCCGTTGGCGCCCTCAACGTATGGCATAATACGCTTCGTCGCCTCCTCCTTGCCGCCGCGTTCTGCTTTGAATAATCAGTTTTTGTGATTATGATGGTAAAGGGTAACAAATATTTTGGAGTGATTTTAAATTGATTTTTAGACAACTAAAAGAATTAATAATAAAAGAAATGCTGCTCCTGCTTCGCGACCGACAGACAATCCTGCTTCTTTTCCTTATGCCGGTGGCGCTGATTTTATTTCTGTCATTGGCAATGGAAGGCGTTTGGACAGATAAACTGACCGGACGTAAAATTCAACTGGTTGTTGAAAACAAAAGCAACTCTCCCAAAGCAAATCTTCTTGCGGAAAAAACAAAGTCCAGTAAAATGATTCAAAATGTTGATCGACCAATGGGAATGGACAATGATCAAATATTTGCGGACGGCAAAGCGCATGCAATTGTGACAATTCCCAAAGGTTTTGATGAGGGAGACAAACCGGTAGAAATTTATTTTGACCCGGTGATTGATGCCGGATACAAAATAGCTGCTCGTTCGCTGATAACCGGCTTAACGGTCGAAGTGGTCATGGGTATAGAAAACCTTGATGCTGTGGTTGCCAGTTTAGTTGTTGAAAAAACAAAACCCAACAAGGAACTTCCAACGCCTCTTCAACAAAATGTTCCAGCTTACGCAATATTCGCGATGTTTTTTATTGCGATTCCCATGTCCATAGGTTTTTTAAAAGAAAAGAAGGATGGTACTCTCCAGCGTCTTTTTACTTATCCGGTAAACACTAATTTGGTTGTGCTGGGAAAAATTATGCCTTATTATCTGATAAATATTTTCCAATTTATTTTGATGATGTTGGTCGGTGTTTATATTATGTCCCATATTATCAGTTTTTCTTTTCATCTGGGAGAACATCCCTGGCATATGCTGCCGGTTACACTGGTTGTTGCCGCCGCCACAACTGGTTTTGGCGTGCTCATTGCGGCGCTGGCAAAAACGCCTGAGCAGTCTTCGACACTTGCGGCAACAGGAGCCATATTAATGGGCGTCTTTGGCGGGATCATGATGCCACACGTGCTCATGCCTGTGCTCATGAAAAAACTGGCGATGATTTCACCGATGTATTGGGCGCATCAGGCGTATCTGGATATTTTTTTACGCGATGCGGTCTTTGGCACAATTTTGCCCAAATTAATTGTATTGGCACTGTTTTCAGGAATCTGTTTTTATATCGCGGGAAGGAGAATTAAATGGATGTAAATGAAGCGTTTAAGCAGTTAAATGTAGCCTCAAGAGAGGAATTGATTTTCAAGCTCAAGGAACTGGTGATCAAGGCATGTGATGTCAAAGACGTCAAGGCCGAAGATGTGCCTACCGATGTCCCTTTTATCGGCGGACCGGGACCATTGAATCTCGATTCGCTCGATGCTATGGAAATTGCCATGGAGTTAAGATTTCAGTTCGGCGTGGAATTAAAAAACGCGTCAACAGCAGCCAAAGCCATGCAGTCATTTGACTCTCTGGCCGATTTTGTTATTGAAGCGCCAAAGGTTAAAAAGTGAGCAAAAGCAATATTGATATTCGCGGTTGGGGCGCCGTCACAACACTGGGATGGAGCGCCAAGGAATCTGCAAATAATCTGATCTCCGGAAATGTCAGGCCAGCTGATTTTTGCAAATCTTCCCATTTAACTAACCGTGAGTTGAAAGCTTTTGAGGTATCTTATGCCGGGAACCCACTGGATAAATCGCGGGCGATGCTTGATAGCGCTCTTACCGAAGCTTTCAGTCGTGCAGGACTTACCGCTTCCGAAATTGCCGAATCCTGTTTGTTGGTAGGAACAACAGGAGGCCTTTTCATCCGCAATGAATATGAATTTACGGAAATTGTGCGGCAAAATCCCGGGAAGGAATCGCCACCGATTGCCTGCCGTAATCGCGGCCCCGGCGAAGTGGCCGATACCATTGCCACAAAATATGGCATCAATGGCATGATTATGACATTCAGCATGGCCTGTGTGTCCAGCTCGCACGCTTTAGTTGTAGCGGCGCAACTACTTGAGCAGAAGAAAATACGCCGGGCGATTGTTGTCGGTTTTGATCCCCTCTTGAATTTGACTTTGCAGGGGTTTGCCAGTTTACTTCTTTACGATGACGAAAAATGCCGTCCTTTTTGCAATACCCGATCAGGTATGCAAATTGGTGAAGCCGCAGCTGCTGTGATCCTGGAAAGAAATGATTCAGATAACAAACGTAGGGGAGCATACCGTTTTGAAGGCGGTTATTTATTCAACGACAACAAAAACCTGACATCGGCTGGTGTCGATGGCGAGCTGGCCGGCAATGTAATTGGGCAGACATTAACAAGAGCAGGTGTGGCTCCCCGTGATGTTGTGGCGATCAAGGCTCACGGTACCGGGACAAGAGACAATGATCTTTCTGAAGGGCGGGGACTGACTAAAGTGTTTGGCGATAATCTGCCTCCGGTTATTTCACTTAAAGGCGCGATAGGACATGCACTGGGTGCAGCCGGCGCAGTAGAGACGGCCCTCTGGCTTTCCTGTCTGGAAGAAGGAATGCTGCCTAAGAGTTTCGGATTTACGCAAATCGATCCTGAATTAGGATTCGCTCCATCTGAGATTAACATTCCCGCACCGGACGGCGCTTACCTGTTCACATTCTTCGGCTTCGGCGGAACGTGTACGAGTTATTTGATTATCAAGGAATAATGATAAATAGAATTATGACAAATAAAATAATACAGTCTTCCATGCCGGTAGTCGCGGCAAGTTATCTTGGTCCCGCGCTTGCGCCCAATCAGGATGCGACCTGGGATGAAGCACAGTTGCCTTTGAATCCTGATGAAATGGTACTAAAAATTATGGGACAGCCACTGCGACGTGCCGGCAGATTTATCAAACTGGTTTGCTGCGGCGCCTTAACCTGTTTAAAGAGCGTTCCACCCGAAGAGCTGAAAGATAAAAAGATCGGAATATTTCTGGCTACAGGCCTGGGCAATGTCGATGAAATTTTACCTTTTATCACACAAGTCTTTAAGCACGAGGGAGGCTTTCCCAGCCCTAATCAATTTGCCAATTCCGTGAGTAATGCCGCTGCTTTTTTCCTGGCGAAGGTTAGTGATGTCAAAGGAGTTGTTCTTACTGTATCACAGGAAGAACTATCTTTTGAGTCGGCGCTCTGGCTGGCACAAAGTTATCTGGAAAGCGGCGAGATCGATCTGGCACTGGTCGGCGGATGTGATGTTTTTACGCCAACAGTTACCGATTATCGCGACCGTATGGATTTAAGACCGGATAATCACCGGTCAATGCCCATGGGAGAAGGAAGCTCCTGGCTACTGCTCGGGAACACTAACGGCAAAAAGATCGGAAATGTTTTGTCGGTTGAACTTGATTATAACGCAAAAACACAGCATCAGTTATCTGCCAAGGTAAATATTTTAAGCGAGTGCGAAAAGACAGCGGACAATTTAAAATGGAGACATGATCAGCAAAAAATTCTTCTGCCGGGATTTCGCCTGACCGATATTGATCAATCATTCTTCGAGGAAAGCGGCTGGATGGTTGAAGATTATCTGCCACATTGCGGCATTCATCCGACGGCTAGCGCTTACGGACTGGCACGGGCGTTTCTTTGCTGTCCATCGGCTTTTCTGCTTCATTGTAATTATCATGCGGCAGGAAGGCGGGCGTTGGTTGCGGCAACTACAATATAAGTATTAGTTTGTCATTCCAGCCTGCGTAACCTAAAGGTCATCTGCGATGGGAATGACAAAAGTGGGAAGAAAGTAACTAAAGATAATGATTCCGGCAAAACAGAAAAAACGAATTGTCCTTGTTCATCCCCGGGGCTTCAACTGGTTCCCCGGAAAGCGTGATATAACCGATATTGCCAATCGCATGGTGCCGCAGGGATTGCTCTCCATCGCGGCATATCTTCGTAAGCAGGGGCATAACGTTTTTCTTTACGATTGTCTCGGGCCTCAGGCTACAGTTAATCTGACCTTGCAAGTTAAAGTCATTCTGAATTATCATCCTCAGATAGTCGGTTTTTCCGCCACAACATCTTCCTTTCCTGATGCTGCCGATCTCGCGCAGAAAATCAAAGAACAATCCCCCGATATGATAACCGTTTGCGGTGGCGTTCACGTTTCCGCCCTGCAAGGAAAGCTCCTCAAGGATTATGCGGCCTTTGATTATTTGATTGCGGGTGAAGGAGAAATCACGATGGCGCAACTTGCCGCAGGAGATGATCCTGCGGACATCAAGGGGTTGATCTGGCGGCGCGTCGATGAAGTCATTGTTAATCAACCACAGATACAAATTTCTGATCTGGATAGCCTGCCTTTCCCCGCTTACGAAAAACTGGCTGGCTTCCCCAATGATTATCACTTGCCCCTGTTCAGCTACATCCAGACTCCCGGAGCAACAATGATTACCTCTCGGGGCTGCATGTTCCAATGCTCCTATTGCGACCGCTCCGTTTTTCAGAAGGGTTTTCGCTTTAATTCAGCGGCTTACATTTACGAACACATGAAACATCTGCGCAATAAATTCGGCGTGCGTCATATAAATATTTATGATGATTTATTTACAGCCAACCGGCCGCGGATTGTGGAGCTTTGCAGCAAACTCTCCCGCCAACCGCTAGGGCTAAACTTCAATTGCGCGGTTCGAGTGGGCTATACGGATGATGATCTGCTCAAAATGCTTAAAGATGCCGGATGTCTGATGGTTTCTTTAGGTATAGAATCAGCCGATCCGCAGATGCTGGCGCGCCACAAATCCGGTGTATCGCTGGATGATGTGCGCGATACAGTGCGGCGTATTCAGGCTGCGGGCCTCCGCGCCAAAGGCTTGTTCATGATGGGCTTGCCGGGCGAGACGGAAGGATCGATTAAACGCACTTCCGATTTTATTATTTCGCTGGGACTCGATGATATGAATATGGCAAAATTTACGCCCTTCCCCGGCGCGCCGCTGTGGGCAAACATTCGGCAGGAAGGAACTTTTAATGAAAACTGGCGGCTGATGAATTGCCTGAATTTTGTTTTTATACCGAAGGACATTGAATCAAAAGAAAAACTCGATCACCTTTATAACGAGCATGTCAAACGCTTTTATTCGGATTGGGGCTGGCGCAAAAAATTCCGCAAGCGTCTCTGGCAGCATCGCAAAAGCCTAATATACCTATTGCGCCACTTACCGTCATTCTGGTCGGCAAAAAATCAGTTCGAACCTAATAAATGAATTTTGGTTTGCCATAATCAATGTTTCACTTTATTATTTCGTTAAATTTAGTTATGATTTAATTGTCTTCATCTGATTATTAAGTGTTTTCGATTTATAATTGGCGTGAGGATTACACAACAAATAATCAATTATCTTTGAAGCATGGTTGATGCGAGAAACCTTTAAATAATGGCTTAATACCTAAAAACGGGGTCTAAAATAGGTTAATTGTTTTGTGATAACAATGGTATATATGGTTAAAAATTCAGAGGGCTGAAAGATGAGTAAAAAAATGTCCATATTGCAGCTCAAATAAGACAAAAAAGAAAGGGTTCTATAACAACCAAAGACAGCGCTATCGATACAATTCATGCGGCAGACAGTTTCAAAATCATATTCGAAATAAGCGATT
>JANXZU010000075.1 GCA_025355345.1 Syntrophaceae bacterium | reverse complement strand
CTTTTGCGCGCTGTAATGTCCATAAAACTTCCCAGACCTGCCGGTTCCCCTTTATAAACGATGGGGGTAACCATCTCCAAAACCCAGATTATCTGTTTGTTTTTTCTGATGAACCTGTATTCATAGTTTGTAGTGCTTTTACCCTTTAAGTTGCTGATCGCTTTTGTTCGAACCACTTCCCTGTCGTCGGGATGAATGTAATCCAGAGGATTTGTACCAACTAAATCGGCTTGCGAATAGCCACTAAGCTCTAGAAATAAAGGACTCAAATAAACAAATTTTCCTTTTTGCACGATATATATTCCAATACTTATATTGGATATAATATCTTCTGCCAGATGGGAAAAATCGCTTTGTCCAGAACTGATCTTTTCATTAGGTTTGACCACTGCTTTATGCTTACCCAGTGCCTTGGATTTGTCAGATGCTTTAGTCTTAACTGCCATAGGATTTTAACCTTTCTTGACTTTTACAGGAAATAGCCGGGAATCAACAGCAAGCTATCCTCTATCTTTACTAATGATTCTATCCCATTAATTTCATTTGCTTTGCTCAAATAGACATTTCAGCAAACTTGTATTTCTAGAATACTGAAAAATATTACTTTTGAACCTTTTTGATACTACTTTAGGAGAAGTATAACAAAATTATTTAAATAATTGAAACATTTAATTTATTCTAGAGGATGACCGGAGGGAAATAGACCGGCAGGAATTGCAGAGAATTCTTGATATTATTCTGGACCGTTTTTAAAGACCACCCAGTCCGAATCAAAAACAGTGAAGCACTTGCCTTAATCCCGGTACATGGATTCAATTAGCTCGCCAAACTGGGCATTGATCGACTTTCTCTTAACCTTCATGGTCGGCGTTACTTCACCATCTTCGGTGTAGAGTTTTTTGTCGATTATCTTGAATTTCCTAATATTCTCGACACGGGCAACCTGCTTGTTCACCTTGTCGATTTCTTCTGCAATAAGGGCGATGACCTCTTCTGCTCTTGTCATAGTGGCGAAAGTCGTATACTGAACTTTTTTGTCCTGAGCATATTTAGTGACGTTCTCTTCGTCTAGGACGATGAGCGCCGTTATGTATTTCCGGCCATCGCCGATGACAACTGAATCGTTAATATAAGGTGAAAATTTCAGCAGATTCTCCAGATACTGGGGGGCAATATTTTTACCACCCGCTGTAATAATCAAGTCTTTTTTCCGGTCAGTTAGTTTGAGATAACCATCATCGTCAATCAAACCCACGTCGCCTGTGTGCATCCACCCGTCGATAAGAACTTCTTGGGTCTGTTCCTCATCCTTGTAATAACCCTTGAAAATCCCTTTATGCTTTACAAGAATCTCACCGTCTTCAGCGATTTTGACCTCAGTGCCCGGCAATGCCTTGCCAACAGTTCCCACCTTGTAGTCAACTTCACTAGACATGTGAGTTATTCCCGTCGTTTCGGTCATACCATACCCTTCGCGAATGGGAATTCCGATGCTTTGGAAAAACTTTAATATCTCATGGGAAATGGGGGCTGCGCCGGAAACACCTAAGCGCACCCGGTCAAAACCGAGACGCTCTTTGAGTTTCCGAAAAATAACAAAGTATGCCAGATGATAGGCCAGGTAAAGAGGTAAGGGAACCATTTTCTTGGCCAGCGCTCTGTTGTTGTATTGGGTTCCTGTTTTTACGGCAATCTTGTATAGTTTTCTTTTGAGCCATGTAGCATCAGCCATTTTCAGCACAATCCCGGAGTAGTACTTTTCCCATATCCGGGGTACGGCATGAAACATCGTCGGCGATACTTCCCGCATGTCTGCCATAACTGTATCCGTACTTTCCGTAAAGTTGACGATGTGCCCCACGGTCAGATGAAACATAATATCAAATATCTGTTCATACACATGGTTGAGGGGTAGAAAAGAAATGGTCTCGTCATCCTGGGTTGCGGGCATGACTTGCTGCGCCGTCCGACCTACCCATAGATATCCCTCATGAGCAAGAAGTGCCCCCTTCGGCGGCCCTGTAGTTCCCGACGTATAGATAATACCGGCAATGTCCTGAGGTTGAGCCTGTTCGGTTAGTTGCACGAAGAGACCTGGATTCTTACGATCTTCTTCTTTTCCCAGGTCAAGCAATTGCTGAAAGCTCATGAGCATGGGATCTTCGTAATGCTTGAGGCCTTCCATCTCCCAGACGATCAGCTTCCTGAGCTTGGGCGTTTTTTCCCGGAAAACAAGCGCTTTGTCCAGCTGCTCCTCATCTTCGCAGATATAGACGACTGCATCTGAATGACCTACCACGTATTGGCATTCCGCTACCGGGTTGGTCGTATAGACGCCAACCCACGCCCCGCCTGCACAGACAATGCCCAAGGCAGAGTAGAGCCACTCCGGCCTGTTTTCTCCAATGATCGCAACATGCTCTCCGTATTTTACACCAAGGGCGTGGAGTCCAAGGGCGACATGCTTAACGTTTTCCAGGTAATCGGCCCAGGTAATATCCTGCCAGATGCCGAAATCCTTCTTTCTCATGGCAATGCGGCTCGGCTGTTTTTCTGCTATATTCAGCAATGCTTTGGGCAACGTATGAATTGCCATTGACTCCCCCTTATACTCTCCGATTAACAGAAACGATTTGTAAAATATCTTTCTGCCGTAAACAGGCAAGACTAACGAAAGCGAACCTTTCTTCTGTATCGTTTGTATCCTTTAACAGACTGTTCCGTGGCGATACCCAGATAAAATTCCTTGATATCCTGATCCTCGCGAAGGACGTCCGGTTTATCGGCACGGACGATTCTGCCGTTTTCCAGCAGATAGGCAAAATGGGAATATTTAAGCGCCATATTGACGTTTTGTTCCACAAGTAAAATAGTAACACCGTCCTTCTCATTAATATTTTTTATAATGCCGAATATTTCTTTTGTCAAAAGCGGAGACAGTCCAAGCGATGGTTCATCAAGCATAAGAAGCCTGGGACGGCTCATAAGTGCCCTACCGATAGCCAGCATCTGCTGTTCACCGCCACTCATCAACCCTGCCTGCTGGTTACTTCTTTGTTTTAGAATAGGGAAATGATTAAAAACATTTTCCAGATCGCTCTGTATGCCTTTTTTGTCATTCCTTGTATAGGCGCCGATGTTAATATTTTCCAAAACGGTGAGTTCAGGAAATACTTCCCGGCCTTCCGGAACATAGCCGATGCCCATTCTCACGATGTCGGAGGTATCTTTGCGGTCAATGCGCTGCCCCATAAATTCTATGGTGCCTTTTTCCGGTTGCTGCTCTTTAAGGTCATAGAACAGCCGCATAATCGTTTTAAGAATCGTTGTTTTTCCCGCACCATTGGAACCCAGCAACGCGACAACATCCCCCTTGTTGATCTCGAAGGAAATGCCATGAAGAGCGCGGATCAGATCGTACCAGGTTTCTATATTTTTCACCTTAAGCATCAGATGATTTCCTCCTCTCCGAGGTAGGCTTTGATAACTTCGGGATGACGCTGTACTTCACGGGGCAATCCCAGGACAATTTTCTGCCCCTGGCTCATGGCAAAAACACGATCAGAAATTCCCATAATCATGTTCATGTCATGCTCGATAAGCAGAATGGTTACATTAAAGTCCTCCCGAATATCCTTGATCCAGATGGTGAGATCGTCTTTTTCCTCCGTGTTCATGCCGGCTGATGGTTCGTCCAGCAGCATCACCTTTGGTTCCAGTGCCAGCGCCCGTCCGACCTCAACAAGTTTGCGTTTGCCATAGGCAAGAGAGCCGACAAACTGATCGCGCACGGATTGCAGCTCGAGAAAATCAATAATCTGTTCCACCTTTTCGCGATGCGCAATCTCCTCACGAGCGGCACGAGATCGTTTGCCAAACATAAAGGCGCCGCCCAATATACCCGTTTTCATAAAAATGTGACGGCCCAGCATGAGGTTATCCATTACTGTGGCATTGGCAAACAACTCAATATTCTGGAAGGTGCGGGCAATTCCCCTTCTGGCGATTCGATCTGGCGTTTTACCAACCATATTTTCGCCCGCCAGCTTAACAAACCCCGCGTCAGGTTTATAAATACCGCTGATAAGATTAAAGATGGTGGTTTTTCCCGAACCGTTGGGGCCGATTATGGAAAAGATTTCATTTTTCTCGACGCTGAAGCTTATATTATTTACAGCTTTTAAGCCGCCAAAGCTAATACTCAAATTTTCGATACTGAAATAGCCCATGGAATATTTTCCTCTTTCTTGCCTGCTGTGCTATCCGCAATAAATGCAAAAATCAGGGGAGCAGGCGAGGGCATAACGGGCCCTCGCCGCACCCCAATGCGATTCTTACTTTAATCTCTGCTTATTTCGTTTTCTGTCCATTTTTGAAGCGTAATAATTTCTCCCTTGGGACCACACTGCCAGATCTGAACAGACTTGGGACCCATGTGATTGGTTGCCGTCCATGTTACTTTCGGACCGACTCCCTGAAAATTTTTAATTTTATTGAGTTCGTCCGCAACAGCCTTCGTACTCAAATTCTTTCCTACCTTCTTAAGCACTTGCACCAGAGGTTCCGCCACAACAACACCGGCCATATAGAATATGGACCATCGTTCAGTTGGAGCATACTTTTTTACCGCCGCTGTGTATTTTGCTGTGAGCTCATTTTTTGCAAAGGGCTCCTGGGTGAAAGCGCTGGTGATGACACCTTCTTTAGCCCATAAACCGTCGGTGATCTTATTCATCATTTCATAATCTGATAGGTTGTAGGAAAACATCCATTGTGTTTTAAAGTCCAAAGAAACGCTGGTTTTAACGGCGATCGCTGCCTGCTTTGGTCCTACAAAGGCGATTACCGCTTCCGCTCCGGAAGCTTTAAGCTTCTGTATCTGTGATGACAAATCACTTTCGATCGGTTCGACTGGTATCGCGGCCACCAACTCCATATTCTTTTTACTCAGGCGGTACTTAACCGAATCAAGGGAATCCAAACCGTAGCCATCATTCTGATAAAACATGGCGATCTTTTTGAATTTCTTTTTTTCAATGGCAAATTTAGCGATGACGCTGGCATCATTTTCGTAGCTTGGCCACATATTCCAGAGATAGGGATTGAAAGGTTTGTAGAATGTGGCAGCTCCGGTACAGGGGCTTATCCAGATAATCTCTTTTTCCAGCAAATAACCCTGTACGGCCGAGCAAGAGGCCGTACTGACACCACCCACGAAGGCAAAGATACCCTGCTTTTCAACTAATTCCCTCACTCCGGCCACTGCCTGGGAAGGATTGTACTGGTCATCACGAATGAAGTATTTAATTTTTCTTCCGGCGATCCCGCCTTCATCATTGACAATATCAAAAACAAGTTTGCTGCCGCGAGCAACATTACCCCAGGCTGCCGCAGGACCTGTCTGTGGCCCCCATTGACCGACTCGTATCTCTTTGTCATCGAACCCCGTCTCCTGTTTTGCTTGTCCATCATAGGCAAACATAAATAAAGCAAACAGGGAGACGATCATTACCACCCGTATTCTTCTTAGATCCATAGCCTTTTCTCCTCCTTTTTTGTTGATGCTCGAAATTTGACGTTTGTTAAACTTACAAATGCCTGTAATACGTGGGGAAACCAACTTATTCCCTATATAAACATTGGCATCCTCACCTCTTTTTTTAAAGTTTAACTCTTGTACCATTTTCCCCCCTCTTTTAAAAAAATAAAGCCGATGTTAACTTCCGACTTATGCTGTGTGCTGATATTCAAAAATGTCACATCCACCTCTACCTCGGCAATTTTTTCGACGTCGGCATATGTTAGACGGTTTTTGTTATTTTTAATATAGGTGATGCCTACGATACGGTACTTAACTACAGTTTCCTGCGACGACCGGGCATCCGCCAGGTACTGTTTATAGGTATTTATCTGAGCATAGGAAGAAGAAGGTGAAAAGCACGCATAAACTGCGGGGTAATCTCTGCGGACTTCAGCATCAAGATAATTTCTGGCGGCCTGCAGAACCGATTCTGCTTCTATATCATCCGGCTGTCCGCACAGGGCGCTTTCGGCAACAGAGAAAGCCATGATCATGACCAGAGCAAAAAACGTCCCAGCCAGTAATCGAATATTTGCAGCTTTCTTGTTATGCCCTCTTTCCTTCATCTATTATACCTTCTTGATATAGTGTTTCGCGAAAAGTCCGCTGGGACGGACACAGAGAACAAGAACAATCACAACAAAAGCCGTAATGGGTTTCCATGCCGGCCAGGCATAACCGAAAAAGTTTTCCAAAAGTCCCATAATCGCGCCCCCAATCAACACACCGGGAACGCTCATAAGTCCGCCCAGAACCGCGGCGGCAAAAGCACGCAGAAATGGTTCCATCATGAACTGGGGATCAAGAATTGCCTTGGCGGATAAAAGCATTGCGGCGATTACACCGATGACCGAACTGAAAGCCCAGGCAAAAGCGAAGATCATATCCGTTTGTATACCCATTATTTTAGCAGCGTGCTTATTTTGTTGCGTCGCCCGCATGGCTGTTCCCAGTTTTGTGTGCTTAAAGAAAAAATAGAGAAACGCCATAATCACAGCGGCAGTGATGAAAACCGCCATGGCCCACTCACTGACAATGAAACCACTAATTGGCTCGTAGGTCACTTTGTAAGAGACGGGAAGATAAAATGCCTGTCCCTCGGCACCCCATTTCCAACTTGCCAGCCCCATCAGGAGCATCTCTACCCCCAACGTGATAACGATGAGGCCCAAAAGGGTAGGATTTTTGGCAGGACGCAAGAAGATATACTGAACCAAAACCCCCAATATGGCAGCGAAGACCAGTGCCATTAGAAAGGCAAGCCAGAAAGGGCAATTGTAAACCGTCAACATATGGAAAACGATATATGTGGAAAACATGGCCATTTCGCCAGCGGCAAAGTTGATCACTTCTGATGTCTTGTAGATAATGACAACCGCAAGGCCGAAAAGTCCATAGCAGGCCCCCATGGCCAAACCTTCAATCAACAACTGTCCTACCGGCATATCGCCCCCTAATAATGAGATCCAAACTTCAGAAAAGAAGTATGCTGAAGTTTGTTGATCGAATTATCCCGCGTGCGCAGCTAAGCGGGATTAGTCAGCTTTTCCAACCATCTTCAAAAAGGCCATGTCTTCCAGTATTTTTTAACTCGAATCCAGGCCCCGAATATTCCCAGGGGTTCAAATAACATAATGCCGATCATCACCAGGCCAAGAGCTATGGCGCTCATGTTATCCAGGCCGGTAATCGTCAGCCAGCGCTCCGAAATTGTAACCAGAAAGCTGCCCAAGTAGGGAACTTCCCGAACATTTTTGAAGAGCGCATACATAAGATAGGTAATGAACGCAGCGCCTGTTATTGATCCCATGACCGAACCTAAGCCCCCCACAACAATCATGACCAGAAAGTAAATCGAAAGAAGTAAATTGAATGTGACTGGATCGAAAAACCCGAGAACAAATGCGAAGAGCCCGCCGGCGATTCCGGCGTAAAAGGCGCTTACGGCAAAGGACAGTGTTTTGTAGATGGTTAGATTGATGCCGATGACTTCAGCGGCAATGTCGCTGTCCCGAATGGCGACAAAAGCGCGGCCTGCCTTTGTCTTTAAAATGTTGATCGCCACCAAAACCATGATAATGGTAAAAATCAGGATAAGATAATACTTGCTCACGTCTGTTTTCAGTATCCAACTCCAACCAAGCTTCGGTACTCCTACATCCAGAGGAGGTGCCATGAGGCCGGTCCTGCCGCCAAAGATGTCCGTATGGCCGATGATATGCATAATGGCCAGGCCAAAAGCAAGCGTGGCAATCGTCAGGTAGGGGCCTTCCAATCTCAAAGCCGGCAATCCCAGAATAAAGCCGAAAAATGCAGAGATAAATGCGGCGATAATGATAGCGGCAAAAAAAGGCACTTGCAACTTCGTCATGAGCAGCACAGTCGCATAGGCACCAATAGCGAAGAACCCCGCATGCCCCAGCGAGATTTGACCGGTTGAGCCGACCAGGATATTGAGGCCCACGGCAATAATGACATGAACCATGATGAGGTTGAAAAGATACAGGTAGTAGTTTGATGCATAGAGAGGGATCGTGAAGAGCACGATCATGAGGCTGATCGTCCAGAAAATAATCACGCCGCTCTTGAAAAGTTCAATATCCTCGTAATACGCACGCTTCATATCCATAAGATCAATCGCCCTCAGTGTCAAAGGTTTATTAAATCTGGTTCAGCTTCCGTTTACGTTGTAGTTAATATAATGAAAACCCTCGCTGCATGTCAAGGTAATTAAATATTCGATACAATAATTAGTATAAATGCTGCTTTAAGTAGTCAAAATGGCAGTCTGTTTTTTGGTGAAATAATTGATACTTGCGAAAAAATAAAATCAGGATTATTTATGCTTTGCAACTGTCAAAACTACAGATGTTTCGATCTGGCGTTCGGGAATTTTCCAGTATTTTTTTAGAAGATGATTTTTTTCATCCGCAGAAACAAGGCGGTAACCGTTTTTTTTGTAGAATGAAATTGCCCATTTGGCGGCAGCCCAGGTACCAATCAGAATCGGTTTATCGATCATAGCTTCCAGGTAGCGCAGCAGCAATTATTTCATAGATGGCTTCAAAATCACTATCCAAGCATTGTCTAATCATTTTTTTGCCTCAACTGTTATGATGAACCTTACCACGCGCCAGAGAGGCAAATACACCTCCGGCGCAAATAACGGCCAGAATAATAAAAATAATTTGAGTGCTCTGAAGGAGAAGCGGACTGTTGGTTTCTGATATTGTATGGTTCCCGATGATTACGGCAAAAATCAGCATTGTAATGCCCATACTGAACATCTGCCCGATCAGCCTCATCGTACCAAGCATCGCCGATGCTATGCCATAATATTTATTTTCTACCGAACTCATGGTAGCATTAACATTGGGTGAAGAAAAAAGCGCAAAGCCGATCCCCAGTATTATCAAACAAATCATAATATAGGAGATGCTCGTATCATTATGGATAAAGATCAACGGAATGAGACCGACAACATTGAGCCCCATGCCGATGGAAGAAATTATCCGGGGTTCATAGCGGTCGGAAAGCCTTCCTGCAAGGGGTGAAAAGAGCGCCTGCACAACCGGCTCAGCAATAAGAACCACACCTGTCTGAGATGGTGTCAGCATTTTTATTTGCTGCAAATAAAGGCTGAGCAGAAAAGTGACGGCAAATGTAGCGCAGTAATTGATCAGCGCCGCAAGATTGGAAAAGGCAAATACTTTATTGTCCAGAAATAAACGGATATTTAGTAAAGGGAATGGTATTTTAAACTGCCGAAAAACAAAGAAGATAAAACAGATAAACCCTGAGGCAATCAGCAAAACAGCTCTCCGGGAGGGAAGTAAAGAAAAACCGTACATGATGGCAAAAAGGGCTACGGCGTAAAGCAATGACCCGGCAATATCAAATCGTTCACCTTTGGCTCCCACCCATTCTTCTGTAACCATGCCCGCGGTAAGCCCAATAACAATGGTTCCCAAAATAGCAGTAAAAACAAAAATGTATCTCCAGCCCAAATGCTCGGTGAGCAAACCTCCGACAAACGGTCCTATTGTCAGACCGATATAAACAGCAGCAATATTAATTCCCAGTATTTTACCCCGGTCACCTGCAGGATATGCGGAAACCAGCATTGCCGTGCCAGTACTGAAGATCATCGCTCCGCCGATGCCCTGAATTGCGCGCATTACAATTAGAAAATTTTGTTCAGGAGACCAGACGCAAAGAAGTGATGCTACTGTAAAAATTACCGCGCCATAGAGAAAAATTCTTTTCCGGCCATAAATATCGGCAAGCCTTCCTAATGGCAAAAGCGTTACCGCCGCGGTCAAAAGAAAAGCACCAGCTACCCAACTGAGAGCCAATGCTGTCATGGATAATTCTTTAGCGATAATCGGCAGGGCAACGATGACGGCCGATCCCATAAAAGGTGTCAGAAACGCGCTTGTCGTGGTGGCAAGAAGGAGAATATAGAGTTGCTTTTTATCTATGGTTTTGGAGGTAATGTGATCAGGCATGAGGCTAAAAGACACTTTTATGAAGTTTATCAAAACTATCTTTGCCGCAAGCCATCATCAACGTCTGCGGCATAACTTTTCGCGCTGCCTTAAGCATTTTTTCGGAAATCTCTCGAATATCCCATTGGGCGTGCGCGTCAGTCCTGAGGCGTGCCAGATGGTAGAGCTCCCGGGCATTTAGTTTCATTAATACTCTCTTGCGGTGAGCATTTGTCAGAATGTATGCTGCTGCCAGAGGCTGCTTCTTAATAATCTGTTCATAGGCATCGTTTGTTTTTTTAATCACTTCCATAAACTCTTTTTGCGAGCCGATAGCGCGCACTGCCGCAGGAATTGTCACCCCCAGCCGCGGATCATAATCCTGAGAAATAATTGTCGCCATCCTGTGGCGCTTGAGCTGCGCAAAGCAACTGGCGCTGACAGTCAACTCAAATTGCAGATCAACATTTTCCATCTCCCGCAAGACTGCATCATAAGGCTTAATGTTGGCAAATGCACTCTTAAACAATATTTTTTTGTCACGTGCGCTCATCTGCTTTGCCTGCGTTAAACATTGATCGTAATTGAAGTTTGAAGATGAAAAAAGAAGCGTGGCAGCAACTTTGAGATCAGCATCAGGCGTGGAAAAAACCATTTGAACATCAGATGATTTACCTGAGGTTTCTTTCAAAGCAGGAAGCTTGACGGCAAGCTTCTGAACTTGCTTTTGCAAATTTTGTCTGGTGAGGCGATCATAGTCCGTCGCCTGAGTGTACCGAATCAGAGAAGGTGCGATGTCCTTTGTCGCCGCATAAAGCTTCTTACTGCAATCTCGTGCTTCCGCCAGTGGCAGAGCTGCAAGCCTTCTGAGCATAAGCTCAAGATTCCGGGCATTGGTCGTCATGCCCAACTGAGTTTCTGTAGCCATCGCTATGGCGTAACGTGCATCTTCCTTGGCCCAGCCTTCCAGCATAGAGTGATTGGCAGGATTTTCCGCCATTGCCTTATTTTGCGCAAAAACATAAGGTCTTAACTGCTCATAAAGTTTCTGATAGTATTCATTTTGCATCCTTACAGTGGCGACATATAAATCAGTCATGCCCGCCTGTTTGATTTCTTCGGGAATAACAAAATCATCATTGAAAAGAACGTAGCGTTGAGATTTTTCCGTAAAAGAGCATAAGCGGAATTTCTCAATTTCTTCAACCAGCAATCGGGAAACTCCAATCACGTCGATATTAAATACGGCATGCTCGGCGACTGAACTGTGCCCCATTTCAAATACAATATTGTTATTGGACTTGCGGGCCTTGTCCACTTCCGCGCGGGCGATTTGGCGCAGTTCATCGACCTGCTTGGGGCTGCGGCTGATCCGGGCGTAAGCTGCCGATATTGTTTCCGGAGTCAAATCCTGCTTAAACGCGCTTTTTTCTTTAAGCTCCCGAATAAGATCGTAATCTATATTGTAACCGGCAAGGATAATTTTCATAAATAATCTCTCGAATTATATTTTTTACTTCAAACGCAAAATCAATTACAAAATGAACTACCCCGGCGCTTCGCTTTCGGGATAATTCCCAATCCCAACATATCGGGATTGGATAGTTCGACTTACCAATTATGATGCGCTGCGCTTTCATAATTGGAGTCTCAATACGACCTGCAAGCTCCAGTTCATCCCGATGAATCGGGATGAACTGGAGCTTGGGTCTCATTAAAGTCTGACCATTTCCACGGAAGACAAAGTTCGTCCTAAAAATTTCTCTCCGATCGTCTGAAAACGGTAAGGTACATCAGTTACACAAAATTGATAATCCGGCAATTTGCCGCTTGAATTACTCAGATTTTCTTTGGCAATCAGATCAGCGGTAATTCCGGCCATCGCTTCGGCTGAGTCAATTAATTTCACTTCCTTCCCCACAATTTCCTGCAGCATTGGTTTTAAAAGTGGATAATGAGTACAGCCCAAAACCAGTGTATCGATTTGCTCGGCAAGAACCGGCTTTAAATAATCATCGGCAATCAACCTTGTTGCCGGGTGATCGAACCAGCCTTCCTCCACCAGCGGCACAAATAGCGGGCAGGCCTGAGAAAATATCCTGGCGTCATTATCCAACAAGTGAATAGCGCGGGCGTAAGCATTGCTGTTGATTGTCGCCGGTGTCCCGATAACCCCGATAGATTTGCTACGGCTATCGCAAGCTGCACTTTTAGCGCTGGCCTCAATTACCTCAAGCACAGGTACGGGAGATAAATTCCTGATAGCCTCGTAGGCCACAGCCGCCATTGTATTGCAGGCCACAATCAGGAGCTTCACGTCTTTCTGAATTAGAAATTCGGTAATTTGCAGGGCGTAACGATTGATTGTTTCCACTGATTTTATGCCGTAAGGGACGCGCGCGGTATCGCCGAAATAAATAATGTTTTCAAAAGGCAAGCGCTCCATCAAGGCTCGAACAACTGTCAGACCGCCAATGCCGGAATCAAACACGCCTATGGCACGATTTGTTTTTTTATCCACGGATTATATTAAAAGACTCCTTTTTGTTATAAGATCAATCATTCAGATAGAATTGCAATTTAAGCTTACCGACTTCCACAATATCACCGTCTTTTAGATCATGGCGCTGCGCGATTTCTTTGCCGTTTACTTTCAATTTCTTACCATCGGAAGGAGTGATAAAATATTCATCTTTACGGCGATTCACAATTGCGGCGATGCTTGGTGAAAAAAATCCACTCAGAACAATTGCCGATCCTTCTTGTTTTCCGATTACCGACACTCTTTCACTTAATTCATACTGCTTCTTGGCAGCGGAACCTTCAATTACAATGAACCCGCCTAAGATCTCCGGCGCCCTCTTATCAGAGGCACTCAATATTTTTTTCTGGTCACCTGCAGCTATAATCACCGTTTCGTCCATGGAACGGCCCCGTACGGCAAATGTCTTTGCCTCCGCATCCCTTTTTTTATCGGAAAAGATATCAAGTGTATGCACTCCTACCGAGACGATGTCGCCATTATATAGTTCAGCGTTGGCTACTTTCTGGCCGTTTAAATAAGTCCCGTTGAGGCTTTGCAAGTCCTCGACAGCGACAAGATCATTACTGTTTTTTATCAATTGGGCATGATGCCCGGAAACAGCCTGATTATCAATAACAATATCGTTATCAGGTTTTCTGCCGATAGTCGTCACTTGATTTCTTAGTATTACTTCTTTAACAACCGCCCCTTTATATTTTAGTAATACTCTCACCATAAATCACCTCCGCAAGAATGCCATATAATTAAATAAAATCGAGTGCCATTTTGTCTTTCCAATGCTCCCTATTACAGCTGTAATATTGTCTTTCCCGCCTTCTTCATTAGCCTTGCTGATCAGCAAATCACAGATTGCGGCAGGCTTGTGAGCAAGCATGATCGCCTCCAGCATCTTTTCATCTGTTACCATATTACTAAGACCGTCGGTGCACAAGAGTAAAATATCGCCGCTAAGCAGGGTCAGTTCACTCAAATCCGCTTCCATATCAGCGCTAATTCCCAGAGCTTTAGTCAGATAGTTTTTTGATAAGGAATTGGCAGCTTCTTCTGGGGTAATCAGATGACGATTAACCTGTTCATTTACCACCGAATGATCATCTGTTAACTGTTCGATATTGCCTGACCGCACCAGATATACTCGACTATCACCAATGTGCGCTATAGTCAGTCGGTTACCGCAAATCATTGCTGCCGCGACGGTTGTACCCATACCGTGCAATTGCGGTGAACTTGCCGCCGCTTCCAAAATAGCTGAATTAGCCAGACGTAAAGCAGAGTTGAGATTGTTTGTCGAAGGCGAATATAAATTATTATACTCTCCGAAAAACCTCTGACGGCCAAGCAGATGTTCAGAAATAACGCTGACGGCTATTTTACTGGCTATCTCACCTGCGGCATGACCTCCCATCCCGTCAGCAACAACAAGAAGTCCCCTTTTTTCATCAACAATGAAATTATCTTCATTATTAGATCGGACAATTCCCGTATCCGTTTTACCGGCGGCAATCAATTCCAATTAACCCTCCTTACCACAATTCCAGGTCATCCATTAACTCTTTGCCTGTCTGATATCGTAAAGCTGGATCTTTAGCCAACAATTTTTCGGCAATAGCTGCAATTTTATCCGGAATATTTGGAATAATCACTTTAAGAGAAACCGGTGAAACTGAAGTAATATTATACATCAATGTGGCAAGATTATCGGCCGCAAATGGCTTGCTGCCGGAAAGAAGCTCATACAGAACAACTCCCAGAGAGTACAAATCAGAGCGACCATCAACCTTTTGACCGGCAATCTGTTGGGGCGACATGTAACTGGGGGTGCCCAACACTATACCTGTTTTTGTCTTGGAAGTATCCATCACACGCGCGATACCAAAATCAGTCACCTTGATTTCGCGATTGGCAAGTAGCATAATATTGGCAGGTTTAATGTCACGATGGACAACGCCGCTGTCATGGGCATAAGCGAGCGCCGATGCGATGCAAGAGACAACGCGAAGAACTTCCGGCAGAGGCAGAAGATTTTCTTTATCACAATATCTAGTTAGGTCATTACCATCCAATAACTCCATCGCCATGTAGGCTATGTCGTAGTCCTCGCCTACATCGTAAATTGTTACTATATTGGGATGTGATAGCTTACCGGCAGCTGCCGCTTCAAGGAAAAATCTGCTTTTTATGGAGTCTCGCTCCCGCGCATCTATTTCTTCATAACGGATAGTCTTAATCGCCACATTCCGGTTAATGCGCGGATCTTTACCCAGAAAAACTTTACCCATAGAGCCGCTGCCCAATTCTTTAATAATTTCATAGCGCCCTAGTGTTGGGTTGACTGTAGTGTTATCCAATAGAACCGTAACGTCCTTTTTTGCAACGGAAGAACCGAAAATTAGTGTGTCTCCGGCCGCTGTGAGCTTATCGATGCGATCTTCAATGTCGTTAAAGCTGCCGGCCTTCGAGATATGTTCATAAACCGTAACAGCCTTGTTGAACATGCGTTTTCTTTCAAAATCCAATCCGAGATTGTAGAGCGATTCTTTGATGGAGTCATCTTCCACCGGGCATTTGCGAAATTTATCAAAAGCCATATCCAGCATGCCTTGCCCTTGAAAAGACAAACCCAGTATTTTGTTAGTCTCGGCACTGTCCGCCTCAATGCGTTCTTTTGTTCTTTCAATAAACAGATATCGCCTGGAGACGATAACTATGTAACCCACAATCATTAGAAGCGAGGCATAAATTGGTTTGATCCATAAGCCGTAAGCGGCAAAGAGGAACACAGAAGTTAATATCCAGACAAGCAAAAGCGATAATGAAATAATCGCACTAAGTCCCGCTTTTATGTTGGGAATAACAAGCGCGATGTAAAGGCCAAAGAAAATGATCACAATTATTTCGAGAGTTGACGCCCAGTCCGGACGGGAAATGTGATCACTGGCGATTATGTTGTCAACCACATTTGCAATGATCGTTCCCGGCCCAACACCCACTGCCACAGGCGTTACTTGCATTGTACCCAGACCTGCTGCGTTTTGTGCGATAATTACAATCTTATCTTTGAAAGCGTCAGGAGATATTTTTTTATAATAAACATCAAAAAACGAATAAGAAGGAATATCTCTGACAAAACTGATGAGCATCCTGTTGTTTTCATGAAGAGGGATGGATTTGGAGCTAAATTTCAATGGATTGCCAAACTGTATATCTTTTAAATCTAAATTTAAATATTTTAATGCAAGCTGCAAGGAAAAGGAAGGATATGTCTTTTCTCCATAGTTAATAAATAGAGGTTCACTGCGCACCGTACCATCGGAATCGGCAGTAATGTTAATATGACCCAGTCCTAGAGAGGCGGTGGCAAATTCGGCAATCGGCGGCACCATTTCGCTCGCTGTAATGCTGCCTTCAAACATTACCGGCCCAAGCGTGCTGTTCTGGAGATAATCCGGCAAGCCCGGCGAAACGCGGCCGGTGGATTTACCTAAAATAAAATACAGGGGCAGAATGACTTTTTTACTTGTGACAATTGCGCTTGCCAACTTACCGTCATTATCGAGACGCTTTTCGGCATCTTTGAGTTCATTAATCAGACCACCGGAAGCAAATTGCGAAGCGGTTTCGATGGAATGGATCACATTCCGTACTTCCTCAAGGCCCTGACTTAAATCTTTTTCGGAGTAAATGATATCCAGACCGATTACTTTAGCACCAGAGGTATTGAGCAGATTGACCATTGAAGCGATATAGGCACGCGGCCATGGCCAGCGTCCCAACTTGGTAATGCTGGCATCATCAATTGCAACAATGGCTATGTTGGCCGTTGCAGATTTTACGCTCATCCTGGCGCGCAAATCATAAAAATCCTCCTCCAGCGACTCCAGCGGTCCCCATACAAGCAGAAAGAAGAATAGCGTGATCAACGTAAGAGTAATTCCAAGAAAGAAATTAGAAATTGTCGACTTTTCGATTTTCTTCATGTAGATTCCTTCTTCACAAAACACTTTATACCAATCAGGTATCAGACATTAATAATTTGATTGGTTTTGCATAATACCAAGTAAGCTTTCAAAATTTTATATCTTAATGTATGAAGCAACTTGGTATTACAAAAGCGAATAATTAGTTTTTTATCATAACTAATGAGATTATAGCAAGATTTCTTGTCAATAATTATATGGAGGATAAGATGCGCAGATCAGACAAAGAAATACTGCAACGGGAACAAATTGTCGCAATCATGACTAAAACTAACTGCTGCCGAATCGCGTTAGTTGATGGGAATTATCCATATGTCGTTCCCGTTAACTATGCTGTGAGTAATGATCATTTGTATTTTCACTCTGCAAAGGAAGGTAAAAAAATCGATATTCTTCGAAAGAACAATTCAGTCTGCTTTGAAATGGATATCGAAGGCGAAATCATTCCGGGGCAGAATGCGTGTTCCTGGGGCATGAAGTATGTGAGCGTTATCGGATTCGGTCAGGCCTCTTTTATTCAAGACAATGCCGGAAAGAGAAAGGCGCTGGATATACTAATGGAAAAATACGCCGGAAGAAGTGATTTTTCGTATAGCGATAATGATCTGGACAAAATTATCATTATTGATGTAAAAATAATGGAAATATCCGGCAAGCAGTCCGGATAGTAATTTGGCATTAGGAGGATGGAAATGATTCAAAACAAAATCGTAATCCACTATCAGGATGGACGCCTGATGAAAGGAATTACCATTGACTTTTTCCCTAACAAAGATATCTTCCATCTGACACCGCCAGATGCATCCGCCGGAACTATCCCAATGGATGTATACGTTTCTGATCTCAAGGCTATATTCTTTGTCAAGCAATTCGACGGAAATTCCCGTTATGATGACATAAAGGAATTCGATCCGGCTAAAAACGTAATCGGTCGCAAATTAAAAGTGACTTTCAAGGACGGGGAGCTGATGGTCGGCATAACAAACGCTTACGATCCGAACCGGCCGGGGTTTTTTATGACACCTGCTGATCCCAAATCCAACATTGAACGCTGCTTCGTTGTGACCAAAGCAACCAAAGACGTTTCATCCATTTAATTCATAACGAAACACTTCACATCATCACCAAGTCCGGGAGGCATAAAGATGGCACTAAAAACACCGCAACAGTATGAAGATAGTTTGCGCAAAATGAATTTCAAAATTTACATGATGGGAGAGCTTGTAAAAAATCCTGTGGATAATCCCATCATTCGACCTTCGATGAATTCAGTAAAGATGACCTATGCCCTTGCCCAAGACCAGCAGTATGAAGATCTGATGACTACCAAATCACATCTTACAGGTATTAAGATTAACCGCTTTACCGCGCTTCATCAGAGCACGGATGATCTGGTCAAAAAGGTCAAAATGCAGCGTCTTTTAGGGCAGCAGACAGCTTCATGCTTTCAACGCTGTGTAGGAATGGACGCCATAAACGCCGTGGATAGCACAACCTTTGAAATGGACAGCAAACTAGGTACTAAGTATCATGAGAGATTCACTAAATTTCTAAATATGGTTCAGGAAGAGGATCTTACCGTTGATGGCGCTATGACCGATACTAAGGGCGACCGTGGCCTTGCACCTCATAAGCAGGCCGATCCGGATATGTTTGTGCATGTGGTCGAAAAGACTGACAAGGGAATTGTTGTCCGAGGAGCGAAAGCCCATCAGACCGGTGCTCTAAATTCTCACTGGATTCTAGTTATGCCTACAATCGCAATGGGAAAAAATGACGCCGACTATGCCGTTTCCTTTGTCTGCCCCGCGGATGCGGATGGAGTTTATTATATCTACGGACGTCAGTCCTGCGACACTCGCAAAATGGAAGGTGGTACCATCGATGTCGGCAATGCCGAGTTTGGAGGGCATGAAGCATTGATGGTTTTTGATAATCTTTTTGTTCCATGGGAAAATGTGCTCATGTGCGGCGAATATGAATTCAGCGGGATGCTGGTGGAGAGATTTGCCGGCTATCACCGTCAGAGTTACGGAGGCTGTAAAGTTGGCGTGGGTGATGTGCTCATCGGCGCAGCGGCTCTGGCTGCCGACTACAACGGTGCGGCCAAAGCATCTCATGTCAAAGACAAGTTAATTGAAATGACCCATCTCAATGAAACTCTTTATGCATGCGGCATTGCCTGTTCTTCGCAGGGACATAAAACCGCTTCCGGCACCTATCTGATTGACCTTTTGCTGGCTAATGTCTGCAAACAAAACGTGACTCGTTTTCCGTATGAGATTGCCCGCCTGGCTGAGGATATTACCGGAGGTCTGATGGTAACTATGCCTTCGGAGCGGGATCTGAAGCATCCGGAGATTGGCAAAGTACTGGAGAAGTATTTGAAAGGTACAGCCGATGTTTCTTGCGAAGATCGCGGACGGATTATGCGATTGGTGGAAAATATTACTCTGGGAGCCGCTGCTGTCGGCTACCGGACTGAATCCATGCATGGCGCCGGTTCACCGCAGGCTCAGCGCATAATGATAGCCCGCCAGGGCAACATTGAGAAAAAAAAGAAGCTGGCCAAGAAGATTGCAGGGATTAAAGAATAGTAGCTGTCTCATAAAAAGGGATTAAAATTGCTTGTTTGGAATTCCACCAATAAATGAATAAGGAAAATTAATCAATATGTCTGTATATTTACAAATACTACTGCTGTTTTTCGCTTTTATTATCTTTGTAGTCATAGCCCTGTATGCGGGTGGCTTGGGCGTGCGGCGGACGTGCTTCAAAATTATCGAAGAAATGGAAGAGGCCAGCGCCTTCAGCGCGGCCAAAGCGATCAAGCTTCAGGAAGAGCGAAAAAATTTCTTTCGCGTCGGCACAGGCAATATTCGCCCTAAAGCTCTTAACATCCTGATTTCCGACAAAATTGTTATTAAAACAGGCAGCGGCAAATATTATCTGGACAAAGATAAACTGGCTCAAGTCAAAAAATAGTAATCACCTGATCGTCAATTCAGAGACCACATCCAGTATTCCATCGGCTGTAAAAAAATATAATTCATGCGCGGCAACCTGCTGCCTTTTATCGGCTGCTTCTTTAAGCACAGGCACTATTTCGATAGCCGTTATGTCGAGCCATTTATCATCCATGTTGAGGCGGAAAACAACACCCTGCTCGTTTATTTCATGGAGAATTTTATATGAAGTCAAAACGCGGATGATATAATCATTCTTTTGTTTGGTCACATAAGCCGCCCTTTGCTGAAGCGCCCGAATTTTTCCGTATTCCTGTGCCTGCGCAATTGGCGAAAAAGAAATCAATAACCCCACTGCCAGTATGGCTGCTGCTATTTTTTTCATGTTCATCTCCTTTTGTTTGATGTCCGAAGAACCGGTAATTATTCGTACATGATAATCTCCGATTGACTTTACCGCTACTTTTTTTTATATGCCAATATTACTTTTGTATTTTTATATTCTTTTTTGCCGGGAGAATCAAGATGCAATACAACCCTTGCATGAAACATCAGCTAATACGCAACTCCGTCCGACATTTTGCTGAAACTGAACTTGAGCCGATTGCGGTGGAAATCGACCGCAATGCAACTTTTCCCCTGGACATCATCGAAAAAATGAAGCCGCTGAATTATTTTGGCCTGCAAGTACCAAAAGAATACGGCGGCGCTGATATGGATTCAATCAGCGCGGCTATAGTCGTTGAGGAAATTTCGCGCGTTTGCGCCGCGGTTGGCCTTTGCGTAACCGTCCATAATGGCGTGGCCATCTACCCTTTTCTGAAATATGCGACGCAGGCGCAGAAAGACACCTATCTGCCAGCGCTTGCCAGCGGGAAAACCATTGGCGCTTTCAGCTTGACTGAGGCCAATGCCGGTTCCGATTCCGGCAGCGTGGAAACAACCGCTGCTAAAAAAGGCAATAAATACATTTTAAACGGCACAAAAATATTTGTTACCAACGGCGGAGTTTGTGAGCTGGCGTTGATTTTTGCCCTGACCGGTTCCGGTCAAATACACCCGCAAAGCAGCGTATTTATTGTGGAGAGTAATTACCCTGGTTTTGTGCGTGGCGAATTGGAAGATCTTTGCGGAATGCGCGCCAATCCGGTTTCATCGCTTTTTTTTGAAGATTGCCCTGTGCCCGAAGGTAACTTGCTGGGAAAACCTGGCGATGGCATGAAAATAGGCCTCACGACGTTGGATAACGGAAGGATAGGTATCGCGGCACAGGCGCTCGGTATCGCTCAAGGCGCCCTGGAAGCTGCCGTCAAGTATGCCAAAGAAAGACAACAATTTAAAAAACCTATCGCGTCTCTACAAACGATCCAGAATTATATTGCAGATATGGCCACAGAACAAACAGCCGCAAGACTCCTGCTTTACCACGCCTGCTCTCTGAAGGATCAGGGAGTCCCTTTCAGCTGCGAAGCGTCAATGGCAAAACTATATTGCAGCTCTGTTGCTGCTAAAACAACATCACTGGCCGTGCAGATTCACGGCGGTTATGGTTACAGTAAAGAGTACAATGTGGAACGGTATTTCCGTGATGCCAAGGTTACGGAAATTTATGAAGGAACCAGTGAAATCCAGCGCATGGTCATTGCGCGTGCAGTACTGTCTCAATTGACCCTGTAGAAAACTTATGCTCAATATTATAGTTTGTATAAAACAAGTGCCTATGGTCACGGAATTACCATGGGATGAGGCAAAAGGAACGCTAAGACGCGATCTGGCAGCCGGCATGATGAATCCCGCCTGTAAACACGCACTGGAAGCGGCGTTGCAAATTAAAGAGAAATTCGGCGCAAATGTTACGGCTTTAACCATGGGACCAAATGCGGCAGAGGAAGTCCTACGAGAGGCTTTGGCAATGGGGGCCGATCGGGGCGTTCTTATTTGCGACCGATTGCTTACCGGTTCTGATACTTACGCCACATCCTCAATCCTGGCTATGGCTATTAAAAAGGAGTGCCCGCACTTTGACCTGATTCTTTGCGGTGCCTCTACATCAGACAGCGAAACGGCTCAAGTTG
>JANXZU010000070.1 GCA_025355345.1 Syntrophaceae bacterium | reverse complement strand
CAGGCAAATGCCAGCGTTAATGGTCCCACCCGGCCAATAAACATCATTAAAATAATGGCATATTTCTGGAAATCGTTTAATTTTGTTGTCAGATTCATCGACAAACCAACCGTTCCAAAAGCCGATACAGTTTCAAACAGGTATTCAACAAACTGGTAGCGGCTGGCCTGCGGCGCAAGGTTAGTGCTGGCTGCAAGTAAAAGCACAGCAGCTATTAAACCAATTATAATTGCCGAAGCAAAGATAATGGAAATAGTCCGTTCCACTAGTTCCGGCGGAATAGTACGGTTAGCAATATTGACATTTTCATTGCCCTTCATGCGGTTAATAATCAAAAGCAGCAGTATGGCAAAGCTAGTGGTTTTGACACCACCGCCTGTGGAGCCGGGGGATGCTCCGATAAACATCAGTACTATTAGCACTAGAATAGTAGAGTTGGTTAAAATGCCAATGTCCACGGTATTGAAACCGGCAGTACGTGGAACAACTGACTGAAAGAAAGATGACAGGATGGCGGTTTTAGTCGATGCTCCCTTTAAAACATTATTAATTTCCATAAAGTAAAAGCAGGCCGCACCGATAATAATCAGGGCTGCGGTTGTTATCAAAACAATCCGGGTATGGAGAGATAGCTTCTTCTTTGCATCGCGAAATTTAGCGACAACTTCCTGCTGCACGATAAAACCTATGCCTCCCAAAACAATCAAAAGCATTATCGTTACATTAACTAGAATATCGCTCTGATAACGCATCATGTTGTCGGGAAAAAGCGAATATCCGCAATTATTAAAAGCGGAGACGGCATTGTAAACAGCATGATAGAAAGCCAACGCAGGCGGAAAATCATATAGAAAGCGCAAGAACAACAAAAAAGTTCCCGCAGCTTCGATAATAAAAGTATAAAAAATAACTTTCTTAACAATTAAATAAAAATCCTGTCTCGGCGTATGCAGAAAAGTTGATTGGGCAATTTCTCGTCCTTTAAAAGAAATACCACGCCCCATGAGCGCAAATAAAACAATGGAGAAAGTAATGATACCTAGACCGCCAACCTGAAAAAGAACCAGCGTAATGAGCTGGCCCACAAAAGATAAGTCCTTGCCAATATCAATGGACGCAAGACCTGTGACACATACTGCGGAAGCCGACGTAAAGAGCGCATCGACAAAACGCAAATTATTCCCAGATGCGGAAATGGGAAGCCACAAAGCCAGCGTGCCTATCATAATAAAAGCAGCAAAGCTTAAAACAAAGATTCGTGTTGGCGTCAGATGCAGGGAAAAGAAGGTCTTAATGATCAGATAGAGCTTCATGTTATTCTCTTTAGATTGAGGGGAAATTTATGATGTTTTGTCTTTATTGCGATTGGCAATCATATCCCAAATCATTAACACGGCTCCGATAGATATTGCCGAATCCGCCACATTAAAGGCCGGCCAATGCGCGGACCAGATGTAAACATCAAGAAAATCAACCACCGCACCGAAACGTAATCTGTCTATAAGATTTCCCACCGCGCCCGCAAAAATCAAAGTAAGGGCACAGACAAGCATTAAACTCTGCGGGTTGCTTTTAACAAGATAATACAAAATCAACACAAGCGCCACAATGGTGATTGAGGTAAAGAAAATATAGCGAAATATCTCCGGAGCATTGGCCAGAAATCCAAAGGCAGCACCGGGATTCATCACATATACCAGATTAAAAAAACCATTAATGACCGGATAAGATTCATGCATGAAAAATCTTGAAGTAATAGCACATTTAGTTATCTGATCTAGTACAATGACAAACGCCGCGCCTAGAAAGAATATTAAAATATTTTTTTTCAATAATTACTCCTTCTCAAATATTTATCTACAGATTCGGCAAACAGCGGCTGCAAACCGTTGGATGCTGAACGTTGGCGCCGACGGATTCTTCATAAATCCAGCAGCGTTCACACTTGATGCCGCTTGCTTTCTCCACTCCGACAAACAGCCCTTTTATCTCCTCGCTAATGTAAGGTTTAACAATTTCTTTCTCTCCTGCCAACCTCAACTGGGATACAATCAGCAACGCTCTTAAATCTTCCTGATGCTCTGCCATTAAGGCCAGCATCTTCTCCGGCGCGGCAATAATGACACGTGCATCCAGGGAATGGCCGATTACTTTTTCTTTCCTGGCCTGCTCGATCGCCTTAGTAATTTCCGCTTTTGCGTCAATCATCGCCTTCCAGCGCTCGCCCAAATCAGCATTAAAATATTGATCATTTACCTGCGGGAACTGAGTAAGATGGACGCTTGATTCTTTTGACTTCCATTTCGGCAAGGCCGCCCACACTTCTTCTGCGGTAAAGGTCAGAATCGGCGCCAGAAGTTGTGTCATCGTTTTTAAAATAGTGAGCATTGCCGTCTGCCCCGAACGACGGGCAACAGAGGCCGCCTTACTCGTATAGAGCCTGTCTTTTAAGACATCCAGATACAACGCGCTTAAATCCACCGTGCAATAGTTGTAAATCGTGTAAAAAACCACATGGAACTGATGGCGATCGTATGCTTCCGTCACACGTTTGATCACTTCCTGCAGACGGTGCAACGCCCACCTGTCCATTTCGGTCATCTGTTCGTAAGTAATCTGCGCGGTATCGATATCGAAATCAGAAAGGTTGCCTAAAATAAACCGGCTGGTGTTACGAATCCGCCGATAGGCTTCCATCAGGCGTTTGAGAATTTCATCAGAAATCCGAATGTCATCGGTGTAATCTTCCGCCGCCACCCAGAGACGCAGAATTTCCGCGCCGTATTTGGCAATAGCTTCTTCCGCGCCGATTGTATTGCCGACGGATTTGGACATCTTCTTACCTTCACCATCCACCACAAAGCCGTGCGTGAGAACGCTTTTATATGGCGCACGGCCACGGGTTCCCACAGATTCCAAAAGAGATGAATGAAACCAGCCACGGTGCTGATCTGAGCCTTCCAGATACATATCCGCAGGAGAATTCAAATTATTTCTTTTTTCCAGAACTGCCGCGTGGCTGACACCGGAATCAAACCAAACATCCAGAATATTTATTTCTTTTTCAAATTCTGCGTTCTTACAATGCGGACAGGTTGTGTTTTTGGGCATCAGGTCTTTTGCTTCTTTTTCAAACCAGACATCCGCGCCACCTTTTTCCACTAAGCCCAACAGATGATCAAGAATTTCTTTGGTCAGCACTTCCTTCTTGCACTTTGCGCAATAGAAAACGGTAATGGGAACACCCCACAACCTCTGACGGGAAATGCACCAATCAGGACGGTTTTCCACCATGCCGTAAATACGATCGTGCCCCCACACTGGAATCCACTGCACCTGATCGATGCAGGCGAGCGCTTTTTTGCGCAGATCATTTTTATCCATGGAGATAAACCACTGTTCAGTTGAACGGAAAATTATTGGTTTCTTGCAGCGCCAGCAATGCGGATAAGAATGCTGCATGGGGAAGTGACCCAGAAGCGCACCGACTTCTTTCAATTTTTTAATAACGTTTTCATTGGCATCGAAAACAAACTGACCGGCAAAATGTTCAACATCTTCCGTAAATTTCCCGGCATCATCCACCGGCGCATAATTATCCAACCCGTATTTCAGGCCGATTTCATAATCCTCCTGACCGTGACCGGGCGCGATGTGTACCGCGCCGGTGCCGGCTTCCAGCGTGACAAAAGGTGCCAGGATCAAAACGCTGTCCCTTTTGATCAAGGGATGGACACACTTTTGACCTTCGAGGACCGCACCTTCAAATTCGTCCAGAATCTCATATTTTTTATTTTTGTAGCCGAAAGCATCCAGACAATAATCAAGCATGTCTTTGGCAACAATGAGCACTTCGTCATCAATTTTCACTGCAACGTAAATAAAATTTTCTTTGAGCGCAATTGCCAGATTGGCAGGAATTGTCCAGGGTGTTGTTGTCCATATCACCATGTTGACTTTATTCCCGGCCAGTTTCGGCAATACTTTGCTCACATCGGACGTAAAGGTAAACTTGACATAAATAGAAGGCGTTGAATGATCGGCATACTCCACTTCAGCCTCGGCCAGCGCCGTCTTGCAGGAGGCGCACCAGTAAACCGGCTTCTTGCCTTTATACACGCTGCCATTGAGATAGAGCTTGCCAAACTCGGCTACTGTTGCCGCTTCATAGGGATAGGCCATCGTCAGATAAGGATTATCCCACTCGCCAAAAACGCCAAGACGCTTAAACTGCTCTTTTTGCGTGGCAACAAATTTTTCAGCGTAGGCGCGGCAGGCGCGACGTTTATCCACCTGCGACATACCTTGTTTTTTGCTGCCCAGTTCTTTATCCACCTGATGTTCAATTGGCAGGCCGTGGCAATCCCAACCAGGCACATAGACGCCGTCAAAGCCTGTCATGTTTTTCGCTTTGATAACGATATCTTTAATAATTTTATTGAGCGCCGTGCCCAGATGAATATTGCCGTTGGCATAGGGAGGTCCGTCATGCAGAATATAGGGAGTTTTCCCTTTGGCCGTTTCCCGAATTTTTGAATAAATGCCCGTCTCTTCCCAAATCTTAAGCATCTCCGGCTCTCGTTGCGCCAGATTCGCCTTCATCGGAAAATCGGTCTTAGGAAGATTTAATGTTTCTTTGTAATCCATTTTATATTACTCCTCTTTTTGTAAAACCTTCAAATAAATCCTGTGTGCCAGTATATGACGCAGTCAACTATCACAGAAACATATGACTTTCAAGTATAACTCTATAAAGGCGAATAGTTAAATAAATCTAGATTGGAAATGTAACGACGTAATAGGCGCATAACATAAATGTCATTGGTGCCACTAAAATCAGGTTCATTATTTCTTATAGGTAACATTAAAGACGATAACATCCATAATTACCAGATATGCAATTATAACGTTTATTTTCAGCAGGCTAAGTAAATATGCCGCTAATTGTTCTCTTTCGTAAACATAACCAAGAAAGATTTGAACTAGAAAAAAATAAAAGAAGAACAAGAGAACTTTCCACCACTTTGCCTTCACGGCCAGAAACGTTGCGACAAAAAGCCCCCCTGCGGCGACTCCCGGTAATGCCGAAAACCAAATATTTACCGGCAACGTAAACAAAAAAGAATTAAAAATCGTTCCAACTATAGACACGCCGGCCATCAGCACAATTGACGTAACAATGGCCGCCGCCGCGTTTATCCTGTAAAATATCGTCAGAATAAAATAGAAGATGATATCGACGCCAAAACCAATCCAGCCGGATACCATCCCGCCGAATACGGAAAAGGCAAACAGCACTGCAAATGAAAAAACATCAAGCTTGAAATCGACAATTCCCCGGTCTCTTTGCAAAAGCACTCTTATCAAAACAAGAACGACTATCACATAAGAAAAGTAATCAAAGATCGTTTTTATTCTCTGAGGATCCCTGACTGGAAAGAAAAATATTGCCAGAGCGATACCTATAGATCCTCCGATTAAACTGACAACAAGCACGTTTTTGAGAAAGAGTTTGCGGTCAAAAATAAACCATTTGATAGAGCCAAGACTCATGCCGAAAGATTGGATCATCAATGTGTACAGGACAACTTGGCTGGGATCCATATGGATTCTTGTCATTACCGGGAAATAAACGATCCCCGCCGCCGTGGGAGTGACATTGGCAACAGTAGCAGCGACAACGCCGAGAAAGGGGATAAAGAAATATTGGCTGACAAGATCAGCGTAAAAAACAGGCAAACAGGCCAGCCAGAATATAACAACCGCAGAAAAAATATAAACAGGTAGAAACTTTTTATTAACAAGCGTTCCGCTTTTTTTGAAAATCATATTTTAAAATCTAATACCAAGTTGCTTTCGAAAAAAATATAAATTTTTGAAAGCTTACTTGGTATTATGCCCGGTAAATCAGCCCTTTAATGTTTGAAACTAACTTCTTATAAAATAAACACTGCCGAATGTAAAGTTTTTTGTGCAAGACAAAATTGTCTGCCGATAGACTAGAGAATCAGAATATTAATATATTTAACGGATTGCTTTAATTTGCTACCAACTCCCTGATGACCCACCGCCACCGGAGGAACCACCGCCACCGGAAAAGCTGGAACTACTGGAGCTACTGGAACTGTCTGAACTCCACGAACTTCCTGAACCGCCTGATGAAACCATGAAACCACCAATAGAAGCTCTGCCCTTTGTGCTCAAATCTCTGCCGGCCTTTTTGTACCAATCGGATCTGCCGATAATAAGTTTGGCTATGGGAAAAGCGACCACATAGGTTCCCAACAGATAGAGGGCTCCAGTTGTACCAATAACCAAAATGGGGAATATCGCCCAAAAAGGAATGAGGAATAAATAGAGAAACCATCCTACACCCGGTGTCAAAACACCGATAATAGTGAACAACCCGATAATCCCGAAAATAAAAGCACCAATCAGTATCCGTTCAGTCAGCGACATATCAGGCGTTTCCATATTTAAGACGGATGATTTTCTTGATTCAGCGCCCGCACCGCTCTCTGCCTCTGGCAATTTACCACCTTCCAGTACGGAGATAATGGCCTGAACGCCGGCGTCAATGCCTTCGCTGTAATCACCTGTTTTGAAGCTAGGCGTTATGACATTACGAATGATACTTCCTGCAGCGGAATCAGGCATCGTTCCTTCAAGGCCATAGCCAACCTCAATACGCATGCGCCGCTCGCCGGGCGAAACAATCAGCAAAATGCCGTTGTCTTTACCTTTTTGCCCCAACTTCCACTCCTTAAACACAGCAACAGCGTATTCCTCAATACCCTGACCACCAAGCGTTGGTATAGTCAGCACTGCAATTTGATTGGTTGTGCGTGTTTCATAGGCTTTGAGGCGTTCTGTAATTGACTTTTGTGTTTCTGCGGAAATAATTTGGGCATTATCGGTCACCCGACCTGTAAGATACGGAATATCTGCAGCGATTGCGGAGCTTACAGCAAATAGTAAAGCGAATGTAATTGCGTAACGAAGTGTGTTTTTCATGCACCCTTCTCCTCAATGATTTCGTTAGATAGTTCGTTAACAAATGCGGCAGGTCGCCCCCCCACAGAAATAATTTCTGCAAGCTTTTTAACGCCGGCTTCCAACGCCCGCCCAGTCTTTCCTGCCTTGAGGTATGGCCTCATGTGATTGATAATTTTTTCTGCGACATCCTGACTTAATTCTCCGGCAAGCCCCGTATCGGGAAACACAATGACCTGCCTCTCAAATAAGCTGATAAGCAGCAATACAGCTTTGCGATCACTGGTGGCAAACATTTGCTTCGAAAGGAAAAGAGACTCGGCGTATTGCCTTGTTTCCATTTCGGCACGTTGCGTATGAAGAAATAGACGGGCAAAATCTGGAACAAATACTGTCAAAAGGGCAAAGCCGGCACCTGCAGCCATTATCATGACAATAGCTAAAAGCGCTGCTGTACTGACAGAAGTTAATGGCCACAAGAGGTTCAGCACTAAAACCATAAGACCGACAATGGCAGAACCCAGCGCAAAGGCTTTCCATGGAAGTTCGGCATAGGCATCGCTGCGTTCAATGACTGCCAGAACAATCTGCACGCCTGTACGTTTTTCAACATCCGCTATGCGCTGATTTAACTGACTGCGTTCCTCAACAATTAATGTATGTTTCATTTCGTGCCAGGACCTTCTTTCCTAGGATGTTTAACTAAGATCAAGTAAATCAACCTTTTAACATTAGATAGCTATTTGTTATAAAGTATAAGGAAAATGTTGTTCTATGTCAAAGAAAATCAATTGCAGTGTAAGAAGCAAATAATATGTCCGGTTTATAGCACATAAACTGTCCTATTTGATAAGTTACCTATTGGAGGTAACGGATGAAGCGGACAGAGATAATGCAGGAGAACCGGAAGATGCGATTTGAGGAAGTCTATGGAGGC
>JANXZU010000057.1 GCA_025355345.1 Syntrophaceae bacterium | reverse complement strand
CTAAGAGAGAATAATGAAAAATAAATATTTATATATTGAAACCTTCGGTTGTCAGATGAATGTCCACGATTCCGAACAAATGGCGGCTCTGCTCGCGGATAAAGGTTATAAACTAACCGAAAATATTAAGCTTGCGGATTTGATCCTGCTCAACACTTGTTCCATTCGGGAGAAAGCAGCACACAAGGTTTACAGTGAATTGGGAAGGATCGGTAAACTAAAAGAACAAAATCCGGAATTGATTGTTGGTGTGGGTGGATGTCTGGCACAGCATCTGGGAAGAAAATTTCATAAAAGAGTCGGGCATCTGGATTTTGTTTTCGGCACGCACAATATCCATCGTCTGCCGGAGATGATATCTTCTGTTGAAAATAAAAGAGAGAAAATTACAAATGTTGATTTTTCTAAATCACTTAATTCTATTGGAATTTATGCCCCGCCTGCAAACGGCACCGTAAGTGCATTTGTCACAATTATGCAGGGCTGTAATAATTTCTGTTCCTACTGCGTAGTTCCTTATTTGCGCGGGCCGGAGATGAGCAGGCCGCCTGATGATATTATTGAGGAGATCAGAAAACTTGTCGATCGTGGTATCAGGGAAGTTACTCTTTTAGGACAAAATGTTAATTCCTATGGCAGGACTTTCGGCAATGACTTGAATTTTACGGCTTTGATAAAAAAAATCGGCAAAATTTCCGAATTGGAACGGATTCGTTTTATGACATCGCATCCACGCGACCTCTCTTATGAATTAATTAACTGCTTTGCCGAAGAGGAAAAATTATGTGAACATATCCATCTTCCCGTACAATCAGGATCAAACCGGATATTGGAGTTAATGAACAGGGGCTATACAGTTGAAGAATACATTAAAAAAGTTGATTGCTTACGAAAATTGAGACCACAAATTAGTATTACCTCGGACATTATCATTGGATTTCCTGGAGAAACTCAAAATGATTATCAAGAAACCATTGACATGATGGAAAAAATCAGGTTTGATTCAACTTTTTCATTCAAGTATTCTGAACGAAAAGGTACAGCGGCCGAGAAGCTCGAAGGTAAGGTTGAAGAAGGTGAGAAGTCGAGGCGACTTACGCAAGCGCAAGCTCTTCAAGATCAACATACCATAGAGACCAACCTTGCAATGGAGGGTTCTTTGCAGGAGTTGTTAGTTGAAGGTAAGAGTAAAAACTCTGAAAATGATTTAATGGGAAGAACCAGTTCCTGGAAGATTGTTAATTTTAAGAGTGAATTGGAATTAACCGGCAAGAGAGTGAAGGTGAAAATAACAAAAGCTTACTTGCATTCGCTAAGAGGAAAAATTGTTGATATTTAAGGAGGTTGGTAATGCTGATTGAAATGAAAGTGTCGGGATTAACTATCGATCCTATTACCAATACGCCGATTGTTATATTGAAAGATTTACAGGAGCATAAGGCTATCCCGATTTGGATTGGGCTTTTTGAGGCCAGTGCCATTGCTACTGAACTCGAAAAAATCGTTTTTTCCCGGCCGATGACTCATGATTTGTTTAATGATTGCTTTAAAATTCTTAATGTAGAGGTAAGTCGGGTAGAAATAGTTGATATTCGTAATAACACTTTTTTTGCAAATATTTATTTAAGCAAAGAAGGGCATAATTTTACAGTTGATGCTCGCCCCAGCGATGCGATCGCTGTGGCCTTGCGAGCTCATGTTCCAATTTTTGTCGAAGAAAGTGTTATTGAAAAAGCGCGCAGTGTTGATTTCGGTATAAAAATAGGTGATTTAGACAAAATGAAAGAAGAAAAGATCAAGGAATTTTTGGAAAATCTTTCCGCGGAAGATTTCGGTAAGTATAAAATGTAATGAGACAAGCTGAGAGCGAACGAAGTAAAGCTCGAAGCGTAAGTCGAATTATCCCATGAGCGAAGTACCCTAAAGGGTATCTGCGACGAATGGGGATTTGAGACAAGCTGAGAGCGAACGAAGTAAAGCTCGAAGCGTAAGTCGAATTATCCCCGAAGCGAAGTGGAACTATCGTTATATCTGATAACTGGTTTTTATGGATTATATGAAAAACCTTATTGCGGATTTTAAAATTTACCTGGAAGTACAACGAAATGTTTCCAAACATACACTGATAGCTTATATTGCGGATGTTAAGGAATTCAACATTTTTCTGCTGGAAAATGATATAAAAAAAAAGAGCGATGTCATAATTAATGTTGAACCGGAAACTATTCGCACGTATTTGAGTCATCTATACAGGCAAAAAGTAAAAAAAGTTACCGTGAATCGCAAGATATCTTCATTGCGGTCTTTTTATAAGTATTTGTTACGTACCGGAAAAATTAAAAATAATCCGGCGGCAATAGTCCAGACGGCAAAAACAGAAAAATATATACCTACTTTTCTGTCGGTAGACGAGACGTTCCAGCTTTTGGGCGATCAAAGTGATAATTCGGTTTCAGGTTTGCGCGATTCCGCCATGCTGGAATTATTTTATTCTTCCGGATTGCGTTTAAGCGAGCTTGCCGGACTAAATGTGACAGACTTTGATTTTAGACAGGGGCTTGTTAAATTACGCGGGAAGGGGAAAAAAGAAAGAATAGTTCCGGTTGGACAAAAGGCTCTGCAAGCTATTGATGATTATCTGAGGAAGACCACAGAGGTAAGAAAAAAGTGTGATGATAATCTCTTTAAAAATCCACTGTTCTTAAATGCGCGGGGTAAAAGAATAACTTCAAGGAGCATTGCCCGAATAGTTGATGCAATAACAGTAAAAAGCGGCATAGGCCGCAAGATAAGTCCGCACGCGTTGCGCCATACTTTTGCTACGCATCTTCTCAATGCCGGCGCAGATTTGCGGTCGATTCAGGAATTACTGGGGCATGAAAGCCTTTCCACAACTCAAAAATATACGGCGGTGAATATTAACCGGATGATGGAAGTTTATGATAAAGCTCATCCGCGTGCAAAGAAATAAATGAGACTGGGTTTTTGCAAGGCGAAGCTGCAGTAAAAACACTTAGCCGAATTTATCCCGTGCAAGCGAAGCGCTACACGGGATCCAGAAGGAGAAAAAATGACGATAAGAAGCACCACAATATTGGCAGTAAAGCATAATGGTAAAATAACTGTAGCCGGTGATGGTCAGGTTACATTGGATACGACAATCCTGAAACATGGAGCCCGTAAGGTACGCAGGCTTTATAATGACGAAGTTATTGTCGGCTTTGCCGGCGCTACGGCCGATGCCTTTACTTTGTTTGATCGCTTCGATCAGAAGCTGGAGCAATATAACGGCAATTTGCTGCGAGCGGCAGTTGAGTTGACAAAGGATTGGCGCACCGACCGGGTATTGCGTCATCTGGAAGCATTGATGATCGCGGTAAGCCGGGATCACTCACTGATTATTTCCGGAAACGGTGATGTGATTGAATCTGATGATGATGTCATGGCTATTGGTTCAGGAGGGCCTTACGCTCAGGCGGCGGCACGTGCGCTGGTGCGTCACAGCAATCTGTCATCCACAGAAATTGCCAAAGAAGCCATGAAAATCGCTGCGGACATTTGTATTTATACTAATAATCATGTAACAATGGAAGAAATTGAAGTTGATGCTAAAACAACGAAAGAAACAAAAAAGAGCAAACGCAAGGAGTAGTATTAATATATGATAAGCAATGGGTTAACGCCCCGTGAAATAGTGGCAAAATTAGATCGGCATATAATTGGTCAGGGTGATGCGAAAAGAGCTGTGGCTATAGCGTTGCGCAACAGATGGCGCAGACAAAATGTGCCGCGGGAACTGGCCGATGAAATATCGCCGAAAAATATTATCATGATCGGGCCTACAGGCGTTGGTAAAACTGAAATAGCCAGAAGACTGGCTAAACTGGATAATTCACCTTTTCTGAAAGTGGAAGCTTCCAAATTTACGGAAGTAGGCTATGTTGGACGAGATGTGGAATCGATGGTTCGTGATTTGGTTGAGCTTAGCGTGAATATGGCCAAATCGGAAGAACAAGAGAATGTATGTGCCAAAGCGGCCGAGATTGCGGAAGAAAGACTGCTTGATATTTTGTTACCACCGAGACTTACGGAAATGAAAGTAGGCGAAATGCTAGATGGTTCTAAGCATACCGAAAATACCGAGCCTGTTTTTGAGCAAACGCAGAAATACGATGCAACTCGAGAAAAGTTGCGCAAGCAACTCAAGGACGGAAAGCTCGACAACAGGGTTGTGGAATTGGAAGTTGCCGAACCAAGAAGCGGCCCGATGATTGAAATATTTTCTGCCGCAGGTATGGAGGATATGGGGCTCAACATTAAAGATATGTTGGGTAATATGATGCCGCAGAAAAAGAAAAAAAGAACTATCAAAGTCCCGGAGGCAATGGAAATCCTGGCAGCAGAAGAAGCACAAAAGCTAATCGATATGGAAAAAGTGACTAAAACTGCTGTGGAACGGGTAGAGCAATCTGGAATAATATTTCTCGATGAAATTGACAAAATTGTCGGTAGTGATTCACCGCACGGTCCTGATGTTTCGCGCGAAGGTGTCCAGAGAGATTTGTTGCCGATAGTAGAAGGTTCTAACGTCAATACCCGTTATGGTATGGTAAAAACTGACCATATTCTTTTTATCGCGGCGGGTGCGTTTAGCTCATCCAAACCTTCTGATTTAATCCCGGAATTGCAGGGACGTTTTCCCATTCGAGTGGAGTTGGACTCATTGGGGAAAGAAGAATTTATTCGTATTTTAACGGAGCCAAACAACGCGCTTGTCAAACAATATACGGAAATGATGGCGACGGAAGGTATTAACATAATATTTACCGAGGATGCCGTGGCCGAAATTGCTCAAGTTGCAACGGTAGTCAATGAAAGAACGGAAGATATTGGAGCCAGGCGGCTCTATACAATTATGGAAACTTTGTTGGATGAAATATCTTTTGAAGCGCCGGATATGAAGGAAAAAGAAATAAAGATTGACGCTAAATACGTGCAGGAAAAACTCGATGATATTGTAGAGGATGAAGATTTAAGCCGGTACATTTTGTAAAATGGAGTGGAAAATGGAACATATTCAAAGTTCGATGGAAAGGGCGGAAATACTGATGGAAGCTCTGCCTTACATCAAACGGTTTTATAATAAGACAATTGTCATTAAATACGGCGGCCATGCCATGGTTGATGATGAACTAAAGGATAAGTTTGCCCAGGACGTAGTCATGATGAAGTACATAGGCATTAATCCTGTTGTCGTTCATGGCGGCGGTCCGCAAATAGGGACATTGCTCAAAAAGCTCGGTAAGGAATCAAAGTTTATCCAGGGAATGCGGGTGACGGATGAAGAGACGATGAATATTGTCGAGATGGTTCTGGTCGGAATGGTCAATCAAGAAATAGTTGGTTTGATTAACCGGCATGGTGGAAATGCCGTGGGATTGAGCGGTAAGGATGGCAACCTGATCAAGGCTGAAAAATATTATTTAAGCGAAGAAAAGGTAAAGAACACGCCGCCGGAAATAATAGATATAGGGCTGGTGGGAAAAGTAAAAACTATCAATTCGGAATTGATAATCTCTTTAAGCCAGAATTCTTTTATTCCGGTAATAGCACCAACGGGAATAGGCGATGCGGGAGAAACTTACAACATCAATGCCGATATTGTGGCCGGAGAAGTCGCGGCAGCCTTGCAAGCGGACAAACTATTGCTGTTAACTGATGTGGAAGGTGTGCTGGGTAAAGATAAGAAGCTCATCAATGCGATGAATAATGAAGAAGCTATGAAACTTATTGAGAATGGTGTTGTCGAAGGCGGGATGTTTCCCAAAGTAAAATGTTGCTTGAAGGCTCTTAAAAATGGAGTTAAAAAAGCTCATATTATTGACGGTCGCTTAAGGCATGCAATACTTCTGGAAGTATTTACTGATAAGGGAATTGGTACGGAAATAGTTCTATGACGGCTTCGTAAAAAGTCCATATACTGCTTTGTGCTACAGCCTTTCGTCAATGCGGTGTATAACCTAAAGGTCACGAGTAAAAAATACGCCTCATTCAGAAGGCTTTGCAAGCCTTGTCTCTGGAGCTTTTTACAAAACCTTAAATAATGAGGTAAATGAAATGAATGAAAAAGAAATAATGTTTATTGCTGATGAAAATATAATGAATACATACAAACGGTTTCCTGTTGTTCTGCGGAAAGGTTTGGGAACAAAGCTTTGGGATGTAAATGGCAGGGAGTACCTTGATCTTGTTGCCGGTATTGCTGTCTGTAATCTTGGACATTGCCACCCCAATGTTGTTGCCGCGATTAAGGATCAGGCGGATAATCTAATGCATGTTTCCAATTTGTATTATATTGAGCCGCAGGCGCAATTGGCTCGCTTACTTGTGAAAAATTCTTTTGCGGATAAAATATTTTTTTGCAACAGCGGAGCGGAAGCAAACGAAGCGGCAATAAAGCTCGCGCGAAAATATGCTCATGAAAATTTGGGTCCGGATAAATTTGAATTAATCACCATGAAAGATTCCTTTCATGGTCGGACGATGGCCACGATTACTGCCACAGGGCAGGAAAAATTTCAATTTGGATTTACGCCATTACTCGAAGGTTTCAGCTATGCGCCTTTTAATGATCTTAAGGTACTGGAAAAAGCCATTACTCAAAAGACTTGCGGGATAATGCTGGAGCCTATTCAGGGTGAAGGAGGCGTCATCATTCCCGATGGTCAATATTTAGCAGGTGTGCGGGAGATTTGTGACCGGCACTCAATTTTATTAATTATGGATGAAGTGCAAACAGGTATGGGGCGTACCGGGAAATTATTTGCTTATCAGTATTCAAAAATTCAACCGGATATAATGACTCTGGCCAAAGCATTGGGGAACGGTTTTCCCGTTGGCGCAATGCTGGCGACAGATAAAATTGCTAAAGCCTTCGCGCCAGGTAACCATGCGTCAACCTTTGGCGGTAATCCTTTGGCTATGGCAGCAGGAGTTGCTACGGTTCAAACAATGCTCCAAGATGGTTTTTTGGAGAAATCATGTAAAGTGGGAGAATATTTTCTCTCTCAGTTAAAGAAGCTTCAACATAAGCATCAGATAATTACGGAAATCAGGGGCAGAGGATTAATGCTGGCCTGCGGACTCAGTATCGAAGGTAGTTTTATTGTCAACGAATGCCTGAAGCGCGGGTTGTTGATCAATTGCACCGGTGGCAAGACACTGCGTTTTGTACCGCCGCTTATCATAACAATACAAGAAGTTGATCAGGCAATCTCTATACTCGATGCAGTGATGGAGGGTAAATGAAAAAAGATTTACTGAGCATTTACAATCTGGAAACGGCTGATTTTGAAAAAATCTGGAAAAATGCCGCCAGACTCAAAAAACTCTTAAAACAAGGGAAAGATCATGCGTCGCTGAAAGGAAAAACGCTGGGTATGATTTTTGACAAATCATCTACCAGGACAAGAATTTCTTTTGAGGTTGGCATGTATCAGTTGGGTGGCATTGCCTTGTTTTTAAATTCCCGCGATACACAAATAGGCCGCGGAGAAACTATTGCTGATTCTGCCCGGATGATGTCGCGATATTTGAATGGCATAATGATTCGAACTTTTGCGCAAGACAGTGTGGAGGAACTTGCCAGATATGCAACAATCCCTGTAATAAATGGTTTGACGGATTTATTTCATCCGTGTCAAATTCTCAGCGATCTTTTCACAATTATAGAAAAGAAAGGGTCTTATGAAAAGTTGAAAGTTGCATACATAGGAGACGGTAATAATATAGCGAACAGCTGGATTGAAGCAGCTGCCAGATTGCCAATTCAATTAGCACTGGCCTGTCCTCAAGGTTATGAACCTGATAAAAAAATTATGAATAAATGCGCAACGGATGCCAGTGAAGGCATAACGCTATATAGTGATCCTAGAGAGGCGGCACTTAACGCAGATGTTCTTTATACAGATGTCTGGACAAGCATGGGCCAGGAGGCCGAAGTTAAGGAAAGAAAGAAAATATTTAAAAATTATTCGATAAATATAAAGCTTTTAGCAGAAGCAAAAAAAGACGCCATTGTAATGCATTGTCTGCCCGCGCATCGCGGTGAAGAGATAACTGCAGAGGTTATTGACGGGCCTCATTCTGTGGTAATTGATCAAGCGGAAAACCGTCTTCACGTGCAAAAAGCAATATTGGAAATTTTACTTTAATAATTTCTATAACGAATTTATCCCGTTTATCGGGGTTAGGAGGATACAAAATTGTCAGGGAAAATTAATAAAGTCGTTTTAGCATATTCAGGAGGTTTGGATACATCGGTAATTGTGCGTTGGCTGATCGAAACTTACAAATGTGAAGTAGTTTGTTTTGCTGCTGATTTAGGGCAGAAAGAGGAATTAACCGGACTAAAAGAAAAGGCAATTAATACCGGAGCCAGTAAAATATATATTGAAGACCTGCAGGAAGAATTTGCCAGAGATTTTGTTTTTCCCGCGCTGCGCGCGAATGCTCTTTATGAAGGAACTTATCTTTTGGGCACATCGCTTGCCAGGCCTCTTATTGCCAAACGGCAAATAGAAATAGCTAAACTTGAAGGCGCGGATGCCGTTTCTCATGGTGCGACAGGGAAAGGTAACGATCAGGTCAGATTTGAACTGACTTTCATTGCTCTTGATCCAACAATTAAAATAATCGCGGCCTGGCGGGACAATAACTGGAAATTTAATTCCCGGGAATCCATGTTTGATTATGCCGAAAAACATAATATTCCTGTTCCGCTGACGAAAGCCAAACCCTATAGTTCAGATCGCAATCTGCTGCATATATCGCATGAGGGAGGCATTCTGGAAGATACCTGGGCTGAAGCGCCGGAGGATATTTTTGTGCTGACAAAATCTCCTGAAGCTGCTCCGGATAAACCGACATACGTGGAAATTGATTTTGAAAAAGGAAATCCGGTAGCGGTAAACGGTAAAAAGATGTCTCCGGCAAAACTTATGGATTATATAAATATTATCGCCGGTGAAAACGGCATCGGACGTGTAGATATGGTCGAAAACAGGTTTGTCGGTATGAAATCCAGAGGTGTCTATGAAACACCCGGCGGGACAGTTTTGTGGGCGGCGCATCGCGCAGTGGAATCCATCACGATGGATCGCGAAGTCATGCTGATGAGGGATTCACTGATACCGAAATATGCACAACTTGTTTATAATGGCTTCTGGTATTCTCCGGAAATGAAATCGCTTCAAACTTACATTGACGCGACCCAGGAGAATGTTACCGGTACAGCGCGGATGAAATTGTATAAGGGGAACTGCGTTGTTTCCGGACGCAAATCACCCCAATCACTCTACAGTGAAGCCTTTGCTACTTTTGAGAAAGATCAGGTTTACAACCAGCAGGATGCTACGGGATTCATCAGGCTTAATGGCTTGCGTCTTCGAATTCAGAGTATCTTGAAAAATAAACGCTAAATATGCGGAGATAAATTCATGGCGGACGGGAAAAAACCATGGGGTGGGCGGTTTCAAAAGCCGACAGCGAAAAATGTGGAGAAATTTACTTCCTCCATCCATTTTGATCAAAGGCTATATGCTTACGATATTGAAGGTTCGATTGCTCACGCAACTATGCTTGCCTCGCAGGGAATAATAAGCAGAACTGAATCACAGAAGATTGTATCAGCCCTGAAAAGTATTTCAGCAGACATAGAAAAAGGAAAAATTAAATTCAATGTCTCAGACGAAGATATTCACATGGCTATTGAAAAAGAATTAACTCGACGTATCGGTGAAACGGGCGGCAAACTGCACACGGCCAGAAGCCGAAACGATCAAGTTGTCCTTGATGTCCGGCTTTTCCTGCGGACTGAGATTGATAGTATGCTTGCCTTGCTGTTTCAACTGCAAAACGGGTTAGTTAAATTGGCTAAAAATGAGATTAAGACAATTATGCCGGGATACACACATATGCAAAAGGCTCAACCTGTCTTACTGTCTCACTATCTCCTTGCTTTTGTGGAAATGTTTGCGCGGGACGGACAAAGGATGCAAGATTGTAAAACCAGACTTAATGTCTTACCTCTGGGTGCTGCGGCTCTAGCAGGGACGAGTTTGCCGATAGATCGCAATAAAACCGCAAAAATACTAAATTTCCCGGAAATAAGCAAAAACAGCATGGATACAGTAGCAGACAGGGATTTTATAGCAGAGTTCATTTTTTCATCGGCACTGATCATGATGCATTTGAGCCGTTTTTGTGAAGATTTGATTTTGTGGTCATCGGATGAATTTGGTTATATCGAAATATCCGATGCCTATACAACCGGCAGCAGCATTATGCCGCAGAAGAAAAATCCTGATGTTGCGGAGTTAATCAGAGGAAAAAGCGCACGGGTTTATGGAGACCTTTTTGCAATAATGACTCTACTTAAAGGTTTGCCCATGACTTACAATCGTGATCTACAGGAAGATAAGGAGCCTTTATTTGATGCTGTAGATACGGTAAAGGATTGTCTGACAATCTTTACGGAGATGATTAGTCACACAAAGTTTAATGCAGCCAAGATGTATTTGGCAGCGCGGGGAGGTTTTTCTACCGCAACTGAAATCGCTGAATATTTGGTTAAAAATGGCATGCCTTTTCGCGGAGCTCATGAAATTGCAGGGAAGATTGTTGCCTATTGCCTGAAGAATAAAAAAGGATTGGAAGACTTAAGTCTAAAAGAATACAAGAAATTCTATGAAGGGTTTACTGAAGAGGTTAAGGATAGAATAAAACTGGAAAAAGCGGTTAATTCACGTAATCACAAAGGTGGAACGGCAACTGCAGCTGTTCTGGAAAGGATCAGAGAATTTGAAAATAACTCATAGAAAAAGTAGTTTAATTGTTTGTCTGGTATTATTTTTTGTTATCAGTGGATGCGGTCTCAAAGCTAATCCTATTTCCATAAAATCGATAACTGATTACCGATTGATTGTAAAAGATATGCAAGCGATAATGTCAGATGATGCTGTAATATTAAAATGGAATTTCCATGATACGTATGGAAAAATTAATTATATTAATATAGAGAAAAGCGAGGTTGGCAGCGCGGGGAATGAGTGCAAAGATTGCCCGCGCATATTTGAACGCATAAGCCAAATGCAGATAAAAGGCATTATGTTGGACAATAAAGTGCCAAGGGCGCTGAGTTATAACGACAAAAAAGTTATCAAAGGGAAAATTTACAATTATCGTTTGATTCTTTGTGATGATGAAGGCGTTTGCCAGGAAGCATCCGCGGCTGAAATAAATTATAAATGAACAATGTTTAGAGGAGGCCTTTATATGTTTAAAGGAGCAATAGTTGCGATTGTTACACCTTTTAAAAATGGAAAAGTTGATGAGGATGCATTGCGGGAACTCATTGAATTTCAGATTATCAATGGAACAGACGGTATTGTTCCCTGCGGTACTACCGGTGAGTCGCCAACACTTTCTCATGACGAACACGACCGTGTTATAGAAATAACAATAGAAGCGGTGAAAAAAAGAGTTCCGGTAATTGCGGGTACGGGATCAAACAGTACGGCAGAGGCACTAAGGTTGACCAAACACGCTTATGATGCAGGCGCGGACGGTGCTCTCATTGTGGCGCCATATTATAATCGACCCACGCAGGAAGGTATTTATCAGCACTTTAAAAAAATAGCAGAAAGTGTCAATATACCGATAATCCCATATAATATACCAAGTCGAACCGGTGTAAATATTATGCCGGAAATGGTCGCGAAGCTGGCAAAAATTAAGAATATTGTCGGCATCAAAGAGGCAACCGGTTCGATCAAACAGATGAGTGATATTATCGATCTGTGTGGCGGTGACTTCGCTGTTTTATCGGGAGATGATGTATTTACTCTGCCGCTTATGTCTATTGGTGGTAAAGG
>JANXZU010000029.1 GCA_025355345.1 Syntrophaceae bacterium | reverse complement strand
TGGATCCGACCTTTGAAATCGGACCGTCCATTAAAATTAAGCTGTTGGAGGGAAAGGAAGATAAATACCGGATGAATTTAACATTGCCGGTGAGGGCTGTTTTTTCCACTAATTTTAAGTCTGTGAGCCATGAAGGCTGGGTAATAAGTCCGCGACTCAATTTTGAGAAAGACGATATTATTCCACAAACAGGTTTGAACCTTGGAATTTCCGCAGGGCCTATGTTTGCTGATAGAGGGTATCATGAATACGTTTATACAGTAGATCCAGCTTATGCCACTGTTGCACGCCCCGCTTATTCCGCAGGTGGTGGTTATAGCGGTTCCACTCTTTCAGTCGGGTTAAGTAAAGAATATAAACAATTAATTTTCAGTGGTTTTATCAGTGCTGATTTTCTTCAAGGTGCGGCATTTGAAAATAGTCCGCTTACAAAAAGAAGTACAACTTTCATGACCGGTATCAGCTTGACCTGGGTATTCTTTAAATCAGCAAAGATGGTAACTACGGAAAAATAATAAAAAGAGTGAAACTATATTCAAATTAGAAAATACTATCTGCTATTATAAGAAGGTTTTTAATGATATCTATTATAACACGTTGGCTGATAATAACTGTTGCAATATTAGTAGCCTCGATGCTGGTATCCGGAATTAATGTTGATTCTCTTACGACGGCAATCCTTGCCGCCGCTGTCTTAGGATTAATAAATGTTTTCATTAAACCGGTTTTGCTCATTCTCACCCTGCCGCTCAGCATTTTGACACTGGGAGTATTTACTTTTTTCCTCAACGCTTTTATGCTGGAGCTTGTGGCTTATTTTGTACCGGGGTTTAAAGTAGAAAGTTTTCTCGCGGCATTTTTAGGTTCACTAATTATCAGTATTGTCACCTGGTTTGCCAATTCTTTTATTAACGCTAAGCCCGAAACACCTAAACGGCAGGACGTTATTGACCTGGAAAAAGGGGATGACGGCAAATGGCGCTAGAGGCGACAATCAATTTAACCCCCGCCATGAAGCAGTATGTAGAAATCAAGGAAAAATATCCAGACTGTATTTTATTTTACCGCATGGGTGATTTCTATGAGATGTTTTTTGAAGACGCGCTGACTGCCGCTCCTGTATTGGAAATAACGTTGACTTCCCGTAATAAGGGAAAAGAAGATAGTGTGCCTCTTTGTGGTTTTCCATATCATGCCGCTTCAACCTATATAGCTAAGCTTGTAGAAAAATGTTTCAAAGTAGCGATATGCGAGCAAGTTGAAGATCCGAAAAAGGCAAAAGGAATAGTAAAAAGAGAAGTAATCAGAGTAATTACTCCGGGTCTTGTGCTGGATGAAGAAAATCTTGCCGCGGGCGAAAACAATTACCTGTCCTGCCTTTGTCTTAATAAAGATATTCTAGGTTTGGCCTTTTTGGATATTACCACAGGTGAATTTCAGATAAGTGAGTTTACGGACAGGGATTCTTTTGTTATCGCTACTTCCGGATTAGACTTCAAAGAATTGATTCTGGCAAAGTCTTTCCCGGATAAGGCATTGATAAAAACTCTTGAGATGCAAATGCCCGCAGGCAGGATTAATTATCTGGAAGATGAATGTTTCGGACTTGATCAGGCACAAATAATTTTAAATCAGGATTTTCCTGCTGATGTTTTGGCGAAGGCCGGGGTGGACAAGCATCCGGCGGCGATGATTGCTGCCGGTGCGGTATTGCGTTATGTGGACCAGACACAGAAAATGCGTCCTCAACACATAAGTGAAATTCAGTGGTACTCAACGGAACATTATCTCATTGTCGATGATACTGCCCGAAGGAATCTGGAAATATTTCAAACAATACAGGATAACTCAAAAGCCGGTTCTCTTTTTTCCCTCATCAATGAAGCGCTCACACCAATGGGAAAGAGGCGTTTGCGCTGGTGGCTTAATTATCCGCTGGTGGATGTAGAAAAAATCAGGACGCGACTTGCCGCTGTTGCCGAAATCAAAGAAAGCCATATCGTAAGATCAAATTTACGCAAAACGCTGATGCGTATTTATGATTTGGAGAGGCTCTCCGGGAGGGTGGCTCTGCGCGCGGCAAATCCGCGCGATCTGGTGGCTCTGAAGAGATCTCTTCTGGCTATTCCTGAGATCAAATCTATGCTGCCGGATTTCACAGCACCTATGCTTGTTGCACTAAGAGCGCAGCTTAAGGAAATGACAGACGTTATTGATTTAATATCGCGGACGATTGTGAATGATCCACCGCTAAGCATTCAGGATGGCGGTTTCATTGCGGCGGGTTGTGATGATGAGCTTGATAAACTAAGATCGATCAGTCGTGACGCAAAGAAATGGATTGCCGCACTGGAAGCTACGGAGCGGCAAAAAACAGGAATAAATTCCTTGAAGATTGGTTTCAATAATATTTTCGGTTATTATATCGAAGTGACCAAAGCCAATACCACAGCCGTTCCTGATTCTTATGTAAGAAAGCAAACTCTGGTTAACGCGGAACGTTACATTAATCAGGAGTTAAAAGAATTTGAGGAAACTGTTTTAAACGCAGAAGAAAAAATTAGGGAAAGAGAGCATACGCTTTTTATTTCGCTCAGGGAAAATCTTAATCAATATATTACCGGTATCCAGAAAAATTCATTTCTTATTGCTGATCTTGACGCTCTGGCCGCTCTTGCTGAGGTTGCTGAAAAATATAATTTCACCTGCCCGGAAATCGATGATGAAGACATTATTGATATACGCGATGGTCGTCATCCTGTAGTTGAATCCGCATTGAAAAAAGAAGGTTTTGTGCCGAACGATTGTCTTTTGAACTTACAAAGCCATCGCCTGTTGATTATTACAGGACCAAATATGGCGGGCAAGTCCACTTATATTCGGCAGATTGCTTTAATTGTTCTGCTCGCGCAGATGGGGAGTTTTGTGCCTGCGTCAAAGTGCCGGGTAGGTGTTGTCGATAAAATTTTCACCCGCATCGGTGCCTCCGATAGTCTGATCAAAGGTCAGAGTACATTTATGGTTGAGATGACGGAAACCTCGGAAATCTTGAAAAATGCCACTTCGCGCAGTCTGGTTATTCTAGATGAAGTAGGCCGGGGGACTTCCACATTTGACGGTTTGAGTATTGCCTGGTCGGTAGCCGAATACATTCATGATTTCCAGACAAAGGGAGTGCGGACGCTATTTGCCACACACTATCATCAACTGACGGATTTGGCAGCGACAAAAGATGGCGCAAAAAATTATAATATCGCCGTGAAAGAGTGGGGCGAAAAAATAATCTTTCTGCGCAAGATTATGGAGGGTGGGGCAAGCCGCAGTTACGGCATCGAGGTTGCGCGTATTGCCGGTGTACCCAAAGAGGTGATCATGCGGGCCAAAGAAATACTGCATAATCTGGAAAAAGGTGAATTTGATGAGATTGGTATGCCGCGCATTGCCCGGGGCACAAATGCGGGAAAAAGTATTAGCCCGCAATTGAATCTTTTTGTTGAGAAAGAAGACGAAATTATCGGACGACTAAGAATGATTGATATTTCCTCAATGACGCCACTGGATGCGCTTAATGTATTGAGTGAATTAAAAAGCAAAATATAATTCCAATTATCTGCAAATTCGTCTTATCTGATTTATGTCTGTATGGCCTTGAATAGCTATTATGATTCCATCTTGCAATAGAGTGGTCATTCCTTCAGCCATGGCTGCCTGCATAATAATGTCCACATTTTCCCGCTGCCGGATCATTCTTTTTATATTTCGAGAAACAATCAGAAGCTCATGTATTCCCATTCTCCCTTTATATCCCGTCTGGTCGCAATCATCACAGCCCTTGGGGAGATACAGTTCCAAATCATCAGAGTAAGATAAATTAAGCTTATCAAAATATTCCTTGCCATATAATTCAGATAATTCTTCATATTCCTCTTTGCTTGGATGATAGGCTTCCTTGCATTTATTACACAATGTACGCACAAGCCTTTGTGCCAGAATGCCCAGCAGACCATCGGCGAAATTAACAGAATCTACACCCATGTCCATTAGACGGATGATAGTCTCTGTGGCGCTTTGGGTTGGCAATGCTCCCAGTATCAGACGCCCGTTAAGGGATGTTTCTATACATATTCTTGCAGTTTCAAAATCGGGCATTCCTCCAACCATTATTACATCAGCATCGGCATTCAAAAATGAACGCACAGCTTTGGCATAGGTTAAGCCGGTTTGCGGTTTAATTTCTAATTGCCTCAATCCATGTTGCTTGATTTCAACAGAAGCTTCAGCTGTCCAGATTTTTTTCTCCGGTGTATTGAGATTGGCAAGACAAGCATGGAGAGTTGTTGTTATGCCGGAACCTGTGGGGCCGGCAAATAGAATCATTCCTTGATAACTCTCCAGCAGTTTCAGTAATTCCCAGTAGTGTCTTTTAGATAATCCGATGTCTTCCAAAGGCATTATTTTACCTTTGGCTAAAATACTCATAACTACGTCTTCCACACCGCCTTGCGTCGGTATTATAGCTATTCGTAATTCAATTTCTTCTCCGTCCTGTTTTTTAAATCGAATCTTTCCATCCTGAGGCATTCCTTTAACTGCAGGATCAAGATTAGATATAATTTTTATTCGGGAGATCAGGGCGTCCATGAATTTATATGGCATTGTTTGGTAAAGCAAACACACTCCGTCAATGCGATAACGAATTTCAATATTATTCGTATCCGTGTTTGGCTCAATGTGAATATCTGAAGCCAGGCGACGGATGGCTTCATTGATGATTGTATTTGTCATTTGTTCGATTGTGTAATGCGTTTGCCGGACAGCTTCACTTCTTTCATCTTTAGTTGATATTTTTTCTGCTTCCAATTTAGCCCGTAATTCAGCAATATGGATGGAGTGATTTTCATACTCTTCCTTCTCCATTTCTGCCTCTGCTTCATCAGATGAGTAAAAACGATCAATATATTTTAAAATATCTTCAGTTAAAGAGACAGCATATTTAACAGCTTTTGTTTTTAGCAGCCCTTCAATTGATTCTCTTTTAACGATGTTTGCAGGGTCATCAACAACGACATTGATTTTTCCATTACTTTTGTTGAGGGGAACACACAAGATGTTCTGTAGATGTTTTCTCTTTATATTAGTTAATAGATCGTGCGGGACAGGATGGCTGTCGTTGAATGTAATAAATTGGCAATGATAATATTCTGCCAGTGCTTTACCAATATCTTCCCTGTAAACATTGTATTTGCGCATGAGTATATTTTCAATGAGCTCATTTTGGTCGCGTGCATTTTTCCAGGCTCTCTGCATTTCTATCTCGGTAATGAGGCCATGATCGATTAAGTAATCGAACTTATCGTTGCGGCTCTGATTAGGCGTATTTTCATTGTCGGCAAAAGTATTGCCCAAGACACTTATAATTTCATCAATGAATATTTGGCGGTATTCATCAATTTTGCTCCCGCCTTTTTTATTCATTATTTCCATTACGCCCATTAGCATGTCATTGTGCATGATCGGGATGGCCATGACTTGACCGGTTACTATGCCCATTTTTTTGTCTAAGCTGCGGTCGAAACTGAGTTGCTCATGAATTTTTCTTGTTTCCTTTTCATTATAGGCGTCATTTATATGGATCATTCTTTTAGTATTGGCTGCATGGCCGGCGATTGAAGAGTTATTTATGGGCAAACGGATTTCTTGAAGTGTAGAACCTTCAAGACGTAGAGAATAAATTTCTTTGTTAGGTCTGTCGACTGCATAAATAGTAAGAATATTAATGTTGAAAAGTTGCCGGATGTCTTCCTTGATTTCAATAAATATTTCTTTGAAATCATCGGAGTTGTTGATTCGGTTAGTTATGCTTTGGATCGAATTATGAAATTCTAAATTATGTAAAAGTTCCTCCACTTGAGGCTCTTCGGGCAGAACTTCTTTTTGGGACTTATTGATGAACGAATTTTGTTTTTGCACTTTCAGCATGCCTCAAATATATCTAAATATTCGCTACGGTTCCAATCTTTTTAATACATTAACCACAGGAAGGTAATGATAAATGATATTCTTCTCTTCGCACAGTAAATAATTATAAGAGAACTTACCTTAAAGTTATTAAGCAAAGGCTGTGCCGAAAAGATAAAATGCTTACGGCCCTTTGCCCATAATGAAAGACATTTGCCGGTCATAATAAATTAACTGAAAAATGCTCAAGATGAACAATTCATTTTGAACCAGCTTTTGACGGTTCAACCGATGGCGGTAAGCTTATATTCTTTTACTTTTCTCTTTAAAGTGGACAAAGAAATGCCCAGTGCTTTTGCTGTTTGTGAGTAATTACCGTTATATTTTTTCAGCGCGTGTCCGATACATTGTTTTTCCACTGTTTCCAGAGTTTCTACTTCACGATCAGAACAGGTATCGTTTTCCATGGCGGTTGTTAAAGAACTTTGACCACTTCTGAGTAAAAGGGATGGTTTTAGAGTTTGTCCACGTTGAATAATCAGAGATCTTTCTATAACATTCTTCAATTCACGCACATTGCCCGGCCATTCATATTCCATTAATTTGGCAATCTCTGAATCAGTAAGGCGAATTTTAGTGTCTCTGGACATTTTGCCGATAAAATATTCGCATAATTTGGGGATGTCCTGCTTTCTTGCCCGGAGCGGTGGGATGTGAATACGTATAACGCTAAGACGGTAATAAAGGTCATCGCGAAATGTTTTATTTATTATCGCTTCTTCCAGATCATTATTGCTAGCAGCAATTATCCTTACATTAATACGTTTAATGGATTCACCGCCTATTCGGCGTATTTTCTTTTCTTCCAGAACACCCAGTAATTTAGACTGCAAATGAATAGGCATGGAACCGATTTCATCTAAAACAAGAGTTCCCCCTTCAGCCAGTTCAAAAATTCCTTTTCGGGATGATGTCGCACCGGTAAATGCGCCTTTTTCCGAGCCGAATAATTCTGCTTCAATGAGATTTTCCGGAAAGGCAGCGCAGTTAGTAGTTAAAAAAAGTTTTTTCGGCAGATTGCTCTTATAGTGAATAGCGCGGGCGACAACGTTTTTACCGGTTCCCGTTTCTCCAGTAAGAAGAACAGGCGCATCACTTTCTGCCGCCAGATCAATCAGCTTATGGATTTCTTCAAAAACTCCCTGACCGGAAATAAGTTCAATTTCTTCGCTTTCCTTACTGTCGTGATAATTTTGAATTTGTTCAGTTTTTTCCAGCTCCTGAGTACGGAATGCCTGTTTTATTGTGAGTTCCAATTCGGCCATTTCGAAGGGCTTGGAAAGGTAGTCGTGTGCACCAAATTTAATCGCGTCAAGTGCATTGTTGAAACTGGGATAAGCGGTGACAAAAATAATTTTCGTCTGATCGTTTTGCGCCAAAATGGAAGGACAAAGTGAAACCCCTTTTGCATCAGGAAGCTTTTGATCCAGAATAACGACATCAATTTTTATGTCTGAGCAAATTTTCAAGCCATCCTTCCCGGTATTAGCTATTAAAACATCGGTGACATTATCATTGAGCAGATCACGCACCGATTCGCAAAAAATTTCATTATCGTCGATTATGAGGATTTTTCTTTTTACATTAATCATCTGTTTTCCCTTCAGGAATAACAACAGTTACTTTTGTTCCCGTATCTTTGACGCTTTTTATTTCCATGCTACCCTTTAAAAGAGTTACCATTTTTAAAGTTATCATCAAGCCCAGGCCGGTTCCGCGCGCCTTGGTTGTATAAAATGGTTTGAAGAGGTTAGCTTGTACTTCTTCTGACATACCACAACCATTATCTTCAACTGTGATTGCCACAAGACCGTCTTTTGTTTTAGCTCGGATAATGATTTCGGGATTATCTTTATTTTCAAGGGCATCGGTGGCGTTAGTAATCAAGTTGAGCATAATTTGGTGTAAAAGACGGGAATCAGCATTGACTCTTTCTACATCATGATCGATTACTTTATTTATCGTAATTCCCGATTGATGTAAGTCGTTCCCGACCAGTGAAATAAAGCGAATTATGAAATCAACAAGTTTTATGTTTTGAATATCAGGGTTTTCAAATATGCTGAAGCTTTTCAATGCCTGCAAAAGAAACTCAACTCGGGTAATTTCGGTCATGGCCCGATCAACAAATTTTTCCACTGCTGTGGGAGAATACTCGCCCAGATTTTTTTTTAGTACACTCAAGGTCATTTTAATGGAATTGATTGGATTGCCAAGCTCATGCCTGATGCCGGAGAAAATGTAGCTGATGTTTTCCATTGAATTTACAGTTTCGGCAATTGTTTCCAGTCGGCTTCTTTCCGTAATATCCCGAATGATGATCCAGATATAATTGTCAGAAACCATATAGGCGGTATAGCCTAAAAGGCGATTCTTATATTTCAGGGTAAAATGTTTGCCGAAAACTTCAGAAGGCTGATTTTTGCCGTGGTGCGATAAAAGTAAATCGAGAAGACCTTTGTATTCAAGTACATCCTTATCATTATGAAATATTTCTGAGTAAGATTTATTTTTAAAAAGCACTTCTTGTCTTTTGATGCTCAGGATCACAATTCCTAAATCAATTGTTTCCAGGATGTCAGCATAGAGATAATTATCAAAATTTGTCTTATTGATTACCTGACCGCTATTTCCTGCTGAAAAATTATCCATATTTTTATAAATTCTTTACAAATGATTTATTTAAAGTGTATTATAATACAATTTCATTCAGTTGATATAAATAATTATTTATGTTGTCAAGGATATAATAGTGTCTGGAAGTCAAAAACGCTTATTTGTCGTGATTTTAGTTAGTCTGATCCTTTTAGGGTTAGTTTTAGCCGCACCTAATTATTTGCTCTATTCTTCAACGTACAAGAAAGCAGATGCGATTGTTGTTCTGCTTGGACCGGATTTCAAGGCGCGCCAGAAAGAAGCTGACGATTTAATAAGAGAGGGGATGACGGATTACCTGATTATTCCGGCATATAATAAGGCATATCGGGTGTTGAATAAAGAGGCTATAAAATATTTGCCGGAGAATATTCAGGAAAAAAAGACAATTAATAAAAATATTGATGTTGCCCCGCGTCATTATGAAGATACTCATGTGGAGATAAT
>JANXZU010000015.1 GCA_025355345.1 Syntrophaceae bacterium | reverse complement strand
ATGGCTGATCCTCATTTGCTGATCGTTTGGATATTCCAGTTTTATACGCGCAGCGATAACTTCCGGAGGCCAATCTTGACTCATTTTTGCTTCAACATAATCTACTAGTTTTTTGTTAACCTGGCGGCGATGATGTTTGGGGTGATGGCGTCTCTTTATGGCGTCCGGATGTGCATAGTAATACCAATAAGTGCTCACATCCGGATACAACGGACCATTGCGCTTGATTTCCCGGCTGATGCTGGTATGATGTCTGCCAATACGACGACCGATTTCTCTGTGGGAATAACCCGCAACGCTTAAATGGCTGATGACATATCTGTCTTGTTCTGTTAAATGATTGTAGGGCATGAGGGGCTCCTTTCTGTTTGGTGTGTTGGTTGTGCTTCACACTTTACCAGAAAATACCGTCATGTCCTTTTATTTAATCTATGGTGGTGCACTTTTAAGTTGAATGTGCCTTATGCCCAATGACTCGCTGAGAACTTCGACCGGATCGAGAGTGGTAAGACCGGAAAGCCCCCCCAATTGCATCCTGCAGGAACCGCAGTCCCCGACAATTGCGCTTGCACCGGTTTTCATGATACGGGCTACAGCGCGATTGCCGATCGAAATAGCGGTAGGTTCATTACTCTTTTTAAACCCATAACTGCCGGAGAGTCCGCAGCAGTTGTCATCAAGAATTTCACATTCCAGGCCGGGGATTAAAGACATGAGTTTCGCCGCAGGATAACCGATGCCCAGCGCCCGGAGGTGGCAGGGTATGTGATAAGCAAGCTTCTGTCGCACTTCCTGAAACTGTGGTTTGATATATCCTTCGTCCATTAGTTTGACTATGTACTCATGGATGTTGTAAGTATTTTCAGCGATCTTTTTAGCCTGCGGTATTTTCAGGATGTCCGGATAATCATTTGAAATGGTGTGGCCGCAGGATGTGCAACTGTATATAATATCGTAACCGGCATCAATATAGTTGGATAAAGAAGCGGCATTTTTTTGCGCAAAAAATCGTGCGAGGGCAAGATTGCCGTTGCCCAGTGCCGGCAGTCCGCAGCACCACTGGGGTGGCAAGACCACATCTACATTGAAGGATGACAGCAAACTAATAATTTTTCTGCCGATATCAGGACGGTAGAAGTTGATGAAGCAGCCGTAGAAAAATGCAACTTTTTTTATTGCTCTTGTACGTGATTTCTTTTCGCTGCCCAAAGTCCGGAAACGGAATTTAGGAAATGGGATGTAAGTTGCAATGCCCATTGCGCGGAATATCTTTTTACCGATTTCAGTTGCCGCGACAATATTGGCAACAGGGGCTAGCAAAGATCCGAGGGCACTTAAATAATAGTTGTTGGCAAAAAGGAGGTGAGCCGCCGTTCGTGGATGTTCCAGCCCGTATCTCTGCTGTGCTTTTAAAATAATTTCGGCAGGTTCTACGCCGCAGGGGCAGGATATTACGCAGCGTTTGCATTGGCAGCAAAGAAGTACCCACTTATCCTCTGCTTTTTCCCTGTCCGATCGGAAACGTTGAGCATCAGGTCCCGCCTGTTTTGGTCCGGGGAAATCCGGGTTGGCCCGCATTACGGGACAATTTTCCACACAGATAGTGCAGCGTATGCAGTGTTCGAAATTCATCGAATATACTCCATACAAGATTTCGCCGCCACATGGGCTGTCGCCAGGGCAAGGCCGTGGCCGCAGCCGTATTTTAGTATCTCTGTATCAGCCAGTATGCCGCCGCATACAAAAATATTTTCCAAAGGTGTCTCAGTCGGTCTTAGAAATGAATCTACCTTGATTCCCGCCCTGCCAATGGCGTGATTGAAAGAAAAGTAATCATTCTCAAACCAAGTATCACGAGGGCCGGGAACGTGTACCGGCAGATGAAATACATTTTCGATAATAGCTTCGCGTGTCGCGGTGAGGCCGCCGCCAACAAATGATCCTGTAGCCAGAATGAAAGCCTTTCCATTAAGGCTATTTGGCCTCCCTTTGGACTCTGTCGTAACAGCCTCAATAATCTTTCCTGATTTTTCCACGCCGATAACCGGCCATCCCCAGTAGATATTGCCGCCCTTTTTCCGGAAATTGTCTTTAAGCGCGTTAAACAGCCTTCTTCCTGGCATGGATGGCGGAATTGTCGGGATTTCAAAGACGGGTTTTCCCACGCTGGTTGAAATTGTTTTAACAATTTCAACCGCCGATTCCAGGCCGAGAACAGCGGGGAAGGCAATTGTGTCTTCATCAATATTTTGTTCTTTAAGCCAGATAATAAAAGATTTCAGAAAATCTTTGTCCTCGAAATGTGAAGCGATACCCATTGTGCTGGAAACACCGGCATCATATACTGAGGTTTTAGAATTATTGCGTCGGGAGATAATATAGCTGGGATAAAAATCCTTGAGCCCGGCAAAGGAGACGATGTGTATACTGGCCTTGGTATCCTGTGGTGCTGCTGCCATTGTTGAGGGAACCAGGCAGGAAGTCTTAAATGTGCCCAGAGCGGAAAGAACAAGGCGATTTTCTTTTTCAGTTCCGACATATGGAATTCCAATATCTGACATTGCCGCCTGAAAATTATTAAGCGATTCTATGATAGTTTCCCCGGGGACAAGATGATAGGGGTGCGCAGGTGGTAGTTCCTTAATGCCGACAAGAGGATTATGATTCCGGGAGCAAACGTCAATACAACCGGTGGAAAGACAAGCTGTCGGTTCCCCGCTGGTAACAAGGGCGACTTTAAAACCACGCCCGGCAAGAAACGTTCCCGCTGTCAAACCGGCTACTCCAGCTCCGAGAATAATGACATCGTATTCGGTAACGCTCATTGTGGTTTCTCCATGGCCAGAATGCCCAGATATATATATTCCACGAGCTGTTCTTCCCTGAGTTGATCACCCCAGAGAGCGTATCTTATTCCTCGAAACCGGCGTTGGAGAAATCCACGCAACATATCCATAGACTGCTCTGGCGATATAACGCTCATGTCATTCATAATACCCAGCGCGCGAAAAGTGCAGAAACCACCCTGGCACGGCCCCATGCCCAGTCGTGTCCGGTGCTGAATATCGCCCACATTGCGTGTGCCGGTTTCGGTGATTATTCTCTGGACTTCATCTTTGCTCACCAGTTCACATTCGCAGACAATATTTTTCATGTCCGCAAGCCTCTTGGAAAGAGGATAACCGCTTAATTCCTCCTGCCCATCCAGCGGGATTTCCGCCGTTTCGCAGGCTTTTTTGAGCTTGAACGAAGCCATTATGACATCAACCATTTTTTCCGCCATCAGACGGAATGTTGTCAGTTTACCGCCGACGATACTATACATACCGTTTTGGTGGTCGATAATCTGAAAACCACGCGAAATTTCATGTGCATCTACTTTCTTGGATTTGAGAAGTGGACGGACACCAGAGAAAGCCCTGATTATGCGGGTATTGTTGAAATGAGGAATCATACGGCCCGCCTCACTGATTATGGTATCCACCTCTGTGGACTCAATGTTTATCTTGTCCGGGTTTTCCACTGACAGCGATGTTGTTCCGGCCAGACATACGGCCTCATTGGGTACTATTATGTCACCATCGGATGGCGGCCTCAATCTGTTTATTACCATATTGGTCAGGCGGTGATTGGTGATGACCAGAGAGCCCTTAGCCAGAGTCATCGGTACTTCACAGCCGGCGAGGGAGGCTATCATATTCGCCCACGCGCCTGTAGCGTTAATAATAAGGTTACCGCGAATTTCCCTTTCTTCACCTGTTGCCTGATCGGTGGCTTTAATGCCGATACAACGGCCGTGTGATTTGACGATTTCCGTAACTTTGTGCCGTGTGAAGATAAGCCCATCGCGCAACTGCGAAGTCCGAATGTTGAGCATGCAAAGGCGGAAAGGATCGATGGAGCAATCGGGAACTTTGATTGCTTCTTCGATTTCAGGATTCAGGTTGGGAACAAGATCAAGGGCCAGGGTCGAAGAAATAGCTTCAGCGGGGATCCCTGCTTCTTCACAGCCCCGAAGAAATAATTCCCGGAAACGTTTGGAATCACCAGGCAGACGGACGAACAGTCCCCCTGTTTGCTCGACGCATTTTTCGCCGATTCTTCTGAGGATCAAATTTTCATTGTAGCATTCATGGGCGGCTATCGGGTCGGTAACAACATATCTCCCGCCGCTGTGCAGCAGGCCGTGGCAGGCACCGGTGGCTCCAGCCGCGAAGTCGCCTTTTTCGACAAGACAGTGGGGAATGCCGCGCAATGCTAAGTCCCTGGCAATACCGCAACCGGTGGCGCCGCCGCCAATAATGATAACATCAGTTTTGATCATACTGGGTTATTTTTCTTCCTCCCAGTGCATGGCGCGTCCTACTGCTTTCTTCCATTTATCATAGAGTTCTTTCCGTTTATCTTCGTTCATGCCAGGTTCAAATCTACGATTTACTTTCCGCCGCTCGGCAATCATTGATTGATCTTTCCAAAAACCGACTGCCAGGCCTGCCAGATACGCCGCTCCCAAAGCTGTCGTTTCAATTATTTCCGGCCTTTCCACAGGGACTCCAAGGATGTCCGACTGGAATTGCATCAGAAAGTCGTTAGCACAGGCTCCACCGTCCACGCGCAGTTCGCAGAGATCAATGCCACATTCGTTTCGCATCAGTTCGAGAACATCGCGGGTTTGATAGGCAATTGATTCCAGTGTAGCACGGATGATGTGGTTTCTGGTGGTACCCCGAGTCAACCCCAGAATTGCGCCCCGAGCATACATGTCCCAGTATGGAGCGCCAAGGCCGACAAACGCAGGAACAACATAAACTCCAAGCGAATCGGGAACCTTTGTGGCAAAATAATCACTGTCTTTTGCATCATAGACAATTTTAAGGCCGTCGCGCAGCCATTGAATTGCCGCACCGGCGATGAAAATACTTCCCTCTAGAGCATATTCAACTTTATTATTTATGCCCCACGCTATTGTAGTCAGCAGGCCGTTTTCTGAATGTACCAGTTTTTCTCCGGTCAGCATCAGCATGAAACAGCCTGTGCCGTATGTATTCTTAACCATCCCCGGGTTGTAACAGGCCTGTCCGAAAAGAGCCGCCTGCTGATCGCCCGCGTCTCCGGCAATGGGAATTTCCGCGCCAAATATACGGGCATCCGTATTGCCATAAACCATACTGGATGGTTTTACTTCCGGCAGCATCGATGCTGGTATGTCGAGTTCTTTTAAAATCTTCTCATCCCATTTGAGGTCTTTGATGTTGTATAGCATGGTGCGGGAGGCGTTGCTGTAATCTGTTACATGCACTTTGCCTTTTGTTAAGTTCCAGATCAGCCATGTATCAATATTGCCGAAGAGCAGATCGCCTGCTTGCGCCTTTTGTCTGGCTCCTTCAACATTATCGAGTATCCATTTTACTTTAGTTCCGGAAAAATAAGCATCAAGAACTAATCCGGTATTTTCCTGGATATATTTTTCCAAGCCCCTGGCTTTTAGTTCATCGCATATGGTAGAGGTGCGCCGGCATTGCCATACAATGGCATTATAAACAGGTTTCCCTGTTTTTCTTTCCCATACGACAGTTGTTTCTCTCTGATTGGTGATGCCGATGGCGGCTATCTCTTCCGCTGTGATACCCGTCATCGCCATAATTTCGCTCACCACGCCGCTTTGCGATCCCCAAATCTCCATCGGATCATGTTCCACCCAACCCGCTTTCGGGTAGATCTGGGTAAACTCTTTCTGAGCGACCTTGACGATCTTTCCTTCAAAATTGTAAATGATGGCACGGGAACTTGTGGTGCCCTGATCAAGGGCTAAGATATATTTTTTTGTCATGTTTTTATCCCCAATATGAGTCTATAGGTGATTGTTTTTATGAAGAAGGTATTACATAACTTTCTCTGTTTTTACAAATGAAATATCGTTAAAACATACCATTTGATAAAAATATTTTTGACTTTCCTAATTTTAAATATATGATAAAAATTAACTTGGTGTCTGATAAATAAAGGGAGTCCAATATGAGTAAATTTGCCGATTATTTCTTTTTCCGGGGTAAACATGTTTGTCCTAGTTCACTATGTTTTACATTCGATAATGCGTTGCGCAAGTTAATCCATAATCCGGATAAAATTCTTCAGCTTTACATCAGGCAAGGGGATAATATCCTGGATGTCGGGCCGGGGATGGGTTATTTTACAATTCCCATGGCTAAGATGGCCGGTGTAACCGGACGGGTAATAGCTGCGGATATTCAGGAAAAAATGCTTGCGGCTATTAAAAAGCGCGCCGAGAAGGGCGCAGTGGAAAAAAGAATAGCCCTCCACTTGAGTAAGACTGCGTCACTGGGCGTTTCCGTGATGGTCGATTTTATTCTGGCATTCTGGATGGCGCATGAAGTGCCGGATAAATCCGGATTCTTTGCCGAGTTACATTCCCTGTTAAAAGATGGAGGTAAGCTTCTGCTGGTAGAGCCGAAGATTCACGTTACCAAGGCAAAATTTGCTTCCACTCTGCAAATAGCTCAAAAGGCGGGATTCACTCCTGTCGAAAGTCCTCATATATCATTGAGCATGTCGGCCTTGCTGGTCAAGACCAAAAGCTAGCGGGTGGGGTGAATGAAGCTTTGACGCTTAAATCTTTTCACATTAACAGGAGAAGAAATGGAAATCGTGGGACACAGAGGAGCATCGGAGGATGCTCCTGAGAATACTCTTGAATCCTTGATGCTTGCGTGGGAGCAGGGGGCTTATGCTGCGGAATGTGATATTATCCGCACGCGGGACGGAAAGTTGGTATTGATGCACGACGATTCGACTAAGCGAACGGCTCTGAATGGTGTTGACCTTGTGGTAGAACAAGCTGATTGGAAAGAGTTGAAAGAAATCGACGTGGGAAGCTGGAAAGGTGAAAAATGGAGGGGCGTCAGAATTCCTCTTTTAAAAGATGTGCTAAGAGCGATCACTGATGGGAAACATCTTTATATTGAAATAAAAACCGGAGATACCAATCTTGGCGCCGATATGCAGTTGATCGGAGATCTTGACAAGCTAATTGAAAAAGAAAATATTTCTCCGGAAAAGATCACTTTCATCTGCTTTGATCATGCTTTCTTAAATAAGCTGAAAAAAATACTTCCTCATTATAAGGCATATTACTTGACGACTTTCGAGCCGTTTCCCGGTAAATGGCCGGACGTAAGAAATGAGCAGGAGTTGGAGATGTATATCCATGAAGCTGTCAAAAACGGTATTAACGGTCTTGATATGGAAAATTCATCCGTCATCACAAAAGAGTGGGTGGAAAAAATACATTATAGTGGGTTGAAAGTTGCTATCTGGAGCTATGGAAAGGACGATACAATAGAGAATGCTCGGAGATACTGTGATATCGGCATTGATTTTTTAACCACAAATATGCCGGCCAGAATACTGCGGGCACTTGAACCATCTGGCCTTTAGAGAAAGAAAGGATAATATCATGACTTTATTAAAACCGGAAAATGCTGATACCTACTCATTTAAAAACCAGACGTTTTATGAAAAGGACTTTGTTGAAAACGGGAAAATCACCCCTTTAGGTGTAGAGTATTTACTCCAATTCAAGAGGTTTAATTTATTTACTAAAGCAAGCTCAGCTATCATATTTACCATTTGTCTTCCGGTTATTATTCCCTTGGCAATCCTGCGGTTGGTATCTCTTTTTGTAGTCTTTGGTATGGGATTTTTATTGAAAAAATATTTATCTATTAGTTTGGACAATTATCCCAGAATCATAAATCTTATTTATTTTATTTGCCTGGGTGTATATATAAAATCAATAGATAAAGAGCAGGCAAGCTCCCTTCGTGGCGCTGGTTCAGAAACCGGGGGCATTTGTAACGTGATAGTATCCAATCATAGTGCCCGTTTCGATGCGATGCTGCTATCCAACCTTCACCAAAGCGACTCGACATATCTGGCCGCGGCCACATCATCATTTTTCGGCAAGCTCATCATCAATTCAGGGCTCTGCTGCCGTTCCATGGAGGAAGGATTAGCGTTGGATACAAAAGAGGGAAGAGATGAATGGCGGCGAAGGCTCAATTCCGGTTACAAACGGTCGATGCTTTTTTTCCCCGAGGGGCGTGTTGTTAATGCGCCGAACACGATAATGACTTTTCAGACCCACTTGTTCCACAAACAAAAAGCGAACATTATCTGCAAAAAAAGTACATATAAGTCATATTTTTTCGACCATACCCAAATAGAAATCCCCTTTTTTAAAGCGCCATATTCCAGGCTGAGCAATAAAACACTATGGGACTCAATTATTGAAAGCATACCTTTTTTGATGTCTTTTGTCACCGTATTTCAAACTGGCGTTATTGGAATAGTTCATTTAAGTGGCAGTGAGACACCGGAAGAAGTAAACGATTCCTTATACTCTTTATATCTCAAGAATGGATATACTCTTGTAACATTGGATCAGAATTTAGTAAAAAAATTGATGCAAAGTTTATATCTCTGAAGATTTTCTGTGCTGCATTCCAGAATGTTTGGCAATCGAGACGATCAAGGATACTCTGAGTAATGTGGCTATCTGTTTAATCTGGAATTGGTTTCCGAACGTGCTGATCTGCCGATATCGGCAAAAAGATGCTTCTATGGTTATATATTTGTGCCAGAAGATTAGCTCTGTTAAAGCTACAGTTTGCGAATATCAATCGGTTGGCTGCTAGTTTTTCTCAGTGGTGAAGACGAGATTTTAAGTATGCCGGATGTTTTTTATCACAATTCAAGCGGACTCCATGCACAGGCTGCAAAAAAGGATTAAACTGATACTTCCCAATAATGCTTTTGAACTTTACGATTCCCTCTTATATCCGAATCTGTCCTCGAACACCGGTGCTATCAGATTGTCTATCGGTGCGTAATCATCCGTAAGCAGCACAGAATAGTTGCGCTTTATATAATCATTCACCAGCGCCTCAGGTACTATTTTCGAAGCGGTTTCTCCCTCGAATCGTTTATTCAGAAAAGCGGAGAATGATTTCATGTCTATAACTCCATTTCCTGTCATGACAATAAATGTGCTGAGTCCAGTATTCATGAAATCGGGATTAATCGATATCAAATGCACATTATTTTCACCGAATACCGATCTTAAGGTACGCATGTAAGATGGCAGAAAAGATCCCTGCTGAAAATTATCAATGATATTGGTGAGCACTATGCCGCCCGGATTCATTATATGCTTTATCTGCTGAGCAAACTCCTTTGTGGTCAGGTGATACGGGATAGAGATGTCGTTATACGCGTCGATAAAGACAACATCGAACTTTTTGGTGCAGTTCATAACGAACCAGCGGCCATCCTCGTTAAAAGATTGAATCCTGGTGTTATGCGGTACGCCCATCTGATTGAACGCCGCCTTTGTTACCTCCGGATCTATCTCAACCACATAATTATCAGATTTGGGATAAACCGCATCCATAAAGCGCGGAAAGGTATAACCGCCGCCGCCTATGGTCAGAGTAATAAAGGGCGAATCCTGACGATATTTCCACCACAGCACATCTGAATATATGCGCTCATAAAAATATTCTATGTGATACGGATTGTCAGGATAGACATACGAGTGAGTGAGATTATCCAGAACCATAGCATTCAGTTCAGTAACATTATCACCCGAAATGGCTTTTGTCACTTTTATGGTGTAATAATCGCTCTCCTTGTAATAAAATACGTATTCATCCAACTGCGGCTTGAATGCCACGGCATAACTGAGAGTCGTTGCAATCAAAGCGAGAATGGCAACACCTAAAGCAGCTTTTCTCATCTTCAACGATGCGCCGAAGATCAGTCCTGTCGATATCATCACACAGCCTGTCAACAGTATGATCTGGCGGGTGCCCATCCATGATATGAGGAAAAACCCGGTCGCAAAGGTGCCCAAAATAGAGCCGAGGGTTGAGATCGCGTATATCTTGCCTACTGCATGTCCCATCTTTTCAATGTTCTTAACCGCAAGCTTGATCACTACAGGAGATATCATGCCTAGAATGCAGCTGGGGATGAAAAAGGTGATTGTGGTAACGATCAGTATTCTCAGCATAAGCGTTGTCGGGAAAGAGTACCCTGCTGTCAGATTGGTGATTGGAGCAATACTGAGTACTGCTATGCCCGATATCAGAAGTAGCCAGGCCAGTGTAGTTGGTCTGGGAAATCTGTCTGCCAGCCACCCGCCACAATAGGCGCCTATGCTTATACCGGCCAGTACAACACCAATAATGCTAGTCCATGTATAGAGTGATACTCCGACATATGGCGCAAGTATGCGGCCAGCTACAATCTCTATTACGAGAATGCAGAAACTGGCTATGAACGTGATCAGATATGCGGCAAATATATTCATGTTATGTTCCCCCTGATGTTTACAAGTTGACGAGTGTTAATTATCTCCTCGTTGGTTGTCGGAAAGTGCATGAAAACCTCCGTTCATCTTAATGGTTTCATCCGTTTTTTATTCCGATCAAAATGATAGAAGTATTCCGGCAAATGTGGATAAAAAAAGGGAAGGCGGATGGCCTTCCCCTGGAGATACGTTTAATGTCCATTTTTTGTTTTTATTATCCTGGTTCTGATGATCATCGTACCCCGTCCCCCAATTATCCTATGCTGAATGATTGCTGTTCAGATATTGGAGCGATTTTTGATCGGCGATGATTTTGCCGTCCGCATCGGTTGGCAGATTCCCCATTAAGTAAACAACAGTATCGATTAAAGCCCAGATTCCGCAACCTCCAAAAGTAATAAGCTTCAAGATGCCAAGCCCAGCCTGACCGCGATAAAATCTGTCTATACCGATACCGCCAAGCCATCCTGACAATAAAATAAGAACGTCTTTGTCTTTTGATGACAAGCCCTGCTGATTGATCCCACTTTTATAGAGATCCATTGTTTGTTTATCGATGATAGTTTTATGATTGCTGTCTTGCGGCAGATTACCCAGCACATAAACAAAAGAATCAATAATCGCCCAAATTAGGCATCCTCCGAATGTTATCAATTTGAGCAGGCCCAGGCCAATCTGTCCACGATAAAATCTGTCAACGCCAATGATGCCTAATAACAGAGAAAGTAAAATAACTATACCTTTTTCTTTAGGAGAAATTGTAGTCTCCGCTGCCGATGGGATAGATTGTTTCATTATTGACTGTGATACAGTGGAATTATGAACGTTGCCCACTCTCTCTCCGCAATTACCACAAAATGAACTGTCTCCAACAACTTCTTTGCCGCACTTTGAGCAATAAGACATATTTTCTCCTCTTTTAGTTTAAATTACTTAATAAATCCTTCATTGATTAAATTACAATGCCATCCTGCCATCATGACACAAAAACTAAGCGCAAAAATTAAAACGATTAATCTTCCGGATAACTGCGGTTTAATTTTTCTGCCAATCGCCAAACCTGCCATTTCATTTATCGTTATTGCCAACAGAATTATATAAGCAAAAATGCTGTTGATGTTTATTGCTAAAGCTTCCTGAAAGCGGAAATGTCCCAGCAGAATAAATGCGCGGGTCATGCCGCAGCCGGGACAGGGAATATGAAATACACTTTTAAAAAGACAGGGAAAAAGTTTGATATGAGGATCAACCGGCAGTATCAATGATGCCAGGATGACAAAAAGAAAAATAATCAAGGTGAAATGATTTTTTTGTTGATTAACATTTTCCAGATGAACGGTCATGATCTTAAATTTGTTTTGATAAGAACTTGCTTTCATGGGAAGAGAGCATAGGATCTTGATAATTATATGTCAAGTAAATATTGGGGGGGCAAAGGGGGCTGCGTCCCAACTACGCCAGTTCTGCTCTATGGTTTGGGGACATGTGTTCGCAGCAGATCAGCAAACTGTTCCGGAACAATGGGTTTGCTAATGTAATAACCCTGCATCTCATCGCAGGAGTGTTCTTTTAGAAAGTTTATTTGTTCTACCGTTTCTACACCTTCTGCTACAACGGTAAGGCTTAGAGTCTTGCCCATATCAATGATTGCCTTGGTAATAGCCTTGTCCTCAGCATCTTTTGGGATGTTACGGATGAATGATCTATCTACCTTTAGTGTATCAATAGGGAAGTGCTTAATTTGGGCAAGAGATGAGTATCCGGTGCCGAAATCGTCGAGAGCAAGACGTACGCCCAAGTTTTTGATTTTGACTAACACGGCAATTATACGAGCGGGGTTCTGCATCACCATACTTTCGGTGATTTCCAGTTCCAGCAGGCTTGGCTCTATGCCGGACTCATTCAGGACTTTTATAATATCATCTACTAAAGATTCATCCATAAGCTGGCGAAGAGATAAGTTAACAGCCATACAGACAGGGGGAAGTCCGGCGCGCTGCCAGGCAACACTTTGCGCGCACGCTGTTATCATTACCCATCTGCCTATGGATATAATCAGCCCGGATTCTTCGGCTACAGGAATGAACCGCAATGGTGTTACTGACCCAAGGTGGTTATTATGCCAGCGCAGCAGAGCCTCAACCCCGGTGATTGCGTTTGTTTTGAAATCTACTTTAGCCTGGTATTGTAGGGATAGTTCATTGCGTTCCAGGGCAAAGCGCAGATTTGTTTCTATTGATAGGAGTTCCAGTGATTTTGATTGAATATCCACAGAATAGAACTGATAATTATTCTTGCCTTCTTCTTTTGCCTGGTACATGGCTAAATCGGCATTTTTAAGCAGGGATTGCTCGTTATCGGCATCATTTGGAAACACACTGATGCCGATACTTGCCGTTACGCGACATTCCTCATTCACAAGCATTACAGGCTTGATGACTGCGGCAAGTATTCTGTCTGCCACTATTTCAATTTGTTTTAAATCACTAAATTCCTCAATCAATATTATAAATTCATCTCCGCCAAAGCGGGCGATAATATCAATTGCCCGCAACGTTTGCTTCAGGCGGAATGCCATCTCTTGCAGAAGTTCGTCTCCTACATCGTGCCCCAGAGTATCGTTGATAGTCTTAAAACGATCAAGATCAATAAAGAGAATTGCCAGCTGCCTTTTATGACGCTGCGCAGTCAGGATTGCGTGGTTCAGCAATTGACTAAACAGTACTCGGTTGGGCATACCCGTCAAAGTATCATGTGTGGATATATATTCGAGCTGCTGCTCTGCATTTTTGCGCTCGGTGATATCGTGAATAATTCCCTTGAAGCCGATCGCCTTACCTGATAAATTTTTATTTAAGGATACAGATGTTTCAATGAATCTTTTTGACCGGTCTTTTCTTATAATCTGCCAGTCGAATGTCTTGGTTGGTTTCCCTGTTTTGTAAACTTCATTAAACGTCTGGAAAAGTTTTTTGGCGTTCTCTATATCTGTATATTGCCGGTTATTCATGCCCATTATTTCCTCCGGGGAATAACCAATAAGTATGCACGTTGAATTATTGAAATAAGTGAAGTTGCCGGCTAGGTCAACCTCAAAATAGCCCTCCTGCATGTTCTCCAGAATAGTCCGATATTTGTCCTCGCTTGTTTGCAGCTCTGCTTCCGTCCTTTTGCGCGCTGTAATGTCCATAAAACTTCCCAGACCTGCCGGTTCCCCTTTATAAACGATGGGGGTAACCATCTCCAAAACCCAGATTATCTGTTTGTTTTTTCTGATGAACCTGTATTCATAGTTTG
>JANXZU010000100.1 GCA_025355345.1 Syntrophaceae bacterium | reverse complement strand
CAAAGGCAGCGTAAGTCCGCCGCTCGCCATAATATAAGAAAAGTGGCTTACGGATACGCCTTCAATCACTTTTCTTAAGCGTGATAAAAAGCGGACATATCATGTGCTACAAAATAGGACTTTTCTATTTGCTGCTAACAGTAATTGCTTTCATATTCAACAGCTCCAGCTCTAATATCAATGTTGGGCAACCGGGAATGATTGGGGGATGAAAAAGCATGGAGGCGGGATGGATTCCCGCCTCCTCAATTCATATGATTTAAAACTTTAACTATTTCCTGGGGCCTGCCTTTGGTGCTGTTGGCATCTTGGGAGCCGTTGCTCCGCTGGATTGCGCATCCAGCAGCTCCACTTCAAAGATTACCGTTGCGCCACCGGGAATAACAGGGGGCATTCCGCGGTCACCATAAGCAATGCCCGAAGGGCAAACCAGTTTGGCCTTGCCACCGGCTTTCATCATGCCGATACCTTCTTTCCAGCAGGGACTGACTTTATCCAATGGCAATTCTAAAGGCTGGGCACGCTTGACGGAACTGTCAAATTCTTTGCCATCAATCAACGTGCCGGTGTAGTGAATTTTGACGAAGTTTGTGGGTTTTGGCTGTGCACCAGTACCGGCTTTAATCTCTGTATAGATCAGGCCGGAAGTGGTTTTCTGCGCTCCTTTTTCCGTAGCAGCTTTTTCTAAAAACGGTTTGGAGAGCTCTTTTTGTTTTTCGGTAGTTCTGATCATGCGGGCCTGAGCCAGTAGGCCGAGTTTCTGCATGTTTGCTTCAGGTTCAGCCGCAAGCTTCTTGCCGGTTGACGCGTCCGACAAACCCTGCTGAACATATTTCAATTCTTCGGGAGACAAGTCGAAAATATACACCTGCTTACTGAGATGAACGCCCAACGCATACAATGCTTTTTGCTCATCCGTTGTCGGTGATGAGGAACATCCCGAAAAAGTCAGAAGTGCAACAATAACAATAAAAAATAATTTACGCATAACAATCCTTTCTTTTCTCATTAAATTTATTTTTTTGCCTTAAGACCAAAAAACTAATCGCTGCGAGAATATCTGTTATTATATTCATTTTGTCAATTCAGATATTAAATTCACCTTATGATCTTTTCTTAAGTGAGCTCTTAAATGTAAATGAAGTGGATGTCCGCCTGACCGCTCTTTACCTTGAATTTATCAGGTCATTACCGAACGCACCACAAAATCATGGTATTTTTATTTTCCGTTTCTCCGGAGCGGCATGTTGACGGTAGAAAATGGCAATATTACCGATGATGCCGACAAGTTCGCTCTTTGTGGTTTGAGCAATCTCCGCTGATATTTCTTTTTTGGCATCTTTGAACTCGCCGAATTTTACCTTGATCAGTTCATGATCTTTTAGAGCAAGATCAACGGAGCCAATTACCTGTTGGTTGATGCCGTTTCTGCCGATCAATACCAGCGGCTTTAAATGATGCGCTTGTGCACGCAAATATTTTCTTTGTGAGCCCTTAAGCTGTTCCATGACTATTTATCCTGACTTGATTTACTTAACCTTCTTATACCACATCCTTAATGTTTACAATGATTCCTTAATTATATTAATCATGCTAATTGTACCTTCTCTACTAAATTTATCAGCAGGGTAATTATTATCAATTCCTAATGGCTTCTTATCCTTTCCGGTTACAAATAGATACACACCTATTACTGTTTCGCCCGTATTTGTGCGCACCTGTATTTGTTGTGGGGCAAAAAATTCAGCCCTTAATTCAAGGTCCGAGTCCAACTTAGTATCTGGATATTTTTTCAATAAGTCATCGACCGTCATCCCAACATGAACACCATCTGTAGTAATCAATTCAGGAGAATATATATCTATCAACCTAACAACAAGGTCTTTGAGATCATTTTTATCATATAAGACCAGTATTCTTTTCCCGCTCTTAAATATTTCCCATCTGGCTTGTCCATCGTTATATTTTTTAATCGTATCATGGTCGATATTTTTCAGGAATTCGTTAAACGACATGCCGAGACGTGCGTTGCCTATACCGTATTCTGATCCTGAAGAAAGACTTTGATTATTATTTGTGCAGCAGATCAAAAATGCTATTGCAGCTATTAATATCCATTTAAAGTGCTTCATTGATATTTTCTCCTTATAATTTACAATATAACATCCCCTGAATAATTTTAATTTTTATAAAGTAATCTACTTAATCTCCGCGTGATAGCTTTGCAGCGATTTTGCCCGGCCGTGCCCCTCGCGGAAGGCTGTTATGCCTTTGACCGCGGCCACGGCCGCTGCAACTGTTGTTATATAAGGTATTTTGTATTTGATCGCGGATTTTCTTATATAGGAATCATCATATTTACTAAGACGCCCCGCCGGAGTGTTGATTACCAGTTGAATCTCGCCGTTTTTGATTGCATCCACAATGTTGGGCCTTCCTTCGTGCATTTTGGAAATTTTTTCGGCGGCGATTCCATTATCCGCTAAATATTTGTGTGTTCCTTCAGAAGCTTTGATTTTGAAACCAATTTTTGCAAACGCCCGGGCTACTTCCAGTACTCCATCCTTATCCTTTTGCTCAACGGTGATGAGCACGGTACCTTCCGCCGGAAGCCGCTGTCCTGTTGCTTCCTGAGCCTTGTAATAAGCCAGGCCGAAAGAATCGGCAAGCCCCAGAACTTCTCCTGTGGATCGCATTTCCGGCCCCAAAAGAGGATCAACTTCAGGATACATGTTGAAAGGAAAGACCGCTTCTTTCACGCCATAATGCCTGAACGTGCTGTGTTTTAAGTTTAAATCCTTTATTTTTTCACCCAGCATGACTTGCGTGGCCAGCCTCGCCATGGAAATGTTGCATACCTTGGAAACCAGGGGCACAGTTCGTGACGCGCGGGGATTGGCTTCCAGAATGTAAACGATGTTATTGGCAATGGCATACTGAATGTTCATCAATCCGACCACACCGAACTCCACGGCAATTTTTTTCGTGTACACATTGATCGTATCAATGTGGCGCTGCGGGATGCTGACCGGCGGAATAACGCAGGCCGAATCACCAGAATGAATACCGGCAAGCTCAATGTGTTCCATGACAACCGGGACAAAGGCGTCGATGCCATCCGAAATCGCGTCAGCCTCAGCTTCGATGGCATTTTCCAGAAATTTATCGATAAGAATCGGTCGCTCCGGTGTAACACCAACGGCCGCATTGACATAACGCCTGAGCATCTCTTCATCATAAACAACTTCCATGCCGCGTCCACCCAATACATAAGATGGGCGAAGCATCAGCGGATAACCGATGTTGCCTGCGACTTTGAGCGCCTGCTCCAGATTACTGGCCATGCCTGATTTGGGCATGGGGATGCCCAGCTTATCCATCATTTTGCCGAAACGGTCGCGGTCTTCGGCCAGATCGATGGTTTCAGGAGATGTGCCGATAATTTTCACCCCGGCCTTGGCCAGTTCCGCAGCGATGTTCAGAGGTGTCTGGCCGCCGAACTGCACAATCACGCCTTCCGGTTTCTCTTTTTCATAAATACTTAAAACATCTTCCACGGTAAGTGGTTCAAAATAAAGTTTATCGGAAGTGTCATAATCTGTGGAAACCGTTTCGGGGTTGCAGTTGACCATGATGGATTCGATACCCTCATCACGAAGCGCGAAAGCAGCGTGCACACAGCAATAGTCAAATTCAATGCCCTGCCCGATGCGGTTGGGGCCGCCCCCGAGAACCATGATTTTTCGGTTGGAGCTTACGGCAACCTTATCCTTCGCGTTGTAGGTGGAAAAATAATAAGCCGCGTTTTCTACACCGCTAACTGGTACTGCCTCCCAGCATTCAGTCATTCCCAATGAAAGACGTTGTTTACGAATTTCATCTTCTTTCTTTTCCAGAATTTGCGCCAGATAGCGGTCGGCAAAACCGTCTTTTTTAGCCGCAGTCAGCATTTCATCAGGCAGCTGCTTTCCTTTGTATTTAAGAATCTTTTCTTCCAGCTCCACCAGTTCCTTCATTTGCCCGATGAACCATTTTTTAATGTATGTTTTGGTCGAAAGGCTATCAACGGTAGCGCCCTTACGCAGGGCCTCATACATGATGAATTGCCTTTCGCTTGATGGCTCGCTCAACATTTCGAGGAGTTCATCCAGCGACTTCTGATTAAAATCTTTTACGAAGCCTAATCCATAGCGCTTCTTTTCGAGCGAACGAATGGCCTTTTGCAGCGCTTCCTTGTAATTCTTACCGATGCTCATGACTTCGCCCACTGCCCGCATCTGTGTGCCCAACTTATCAATTGCGCCGGGAAACTTTTCAAAATCCCAGCGGGAAAACTTCACAACAACATAATCTCCCGAAGGTGTATATTTTTCCAAAGACCCGTCACGCCAGTAAGGTATTTCATCCATTGTTACACCGGTGGCGAGGATTGAAGAAATGAGCGCGATGGGGAATCCCGTAGCCTTGGAGGCCAGGGCCGACGAGCGCGAAGTACGTGGGTTTATCTCAATGACAACCACGCGGTCTGTTTTCGGATCGTGTGCGAATTGAACATTGGTGCCGCCAATTACTTGAATCGCCTCGACGATGTCGTACGAATGTTTTTGTAAACGCTTTTGTAATTCAGGTGAAATGGTCAGCATCGGTGCGGTGCAATAGGAATCTCCGGTATGAACACCCATGGCATCAACATTCTCAATAAAGCAGACTGTAATCATCTGATTTTTGGCATCGCGGACAACTTCCAGTTCCAGCTCTTCCCAACCAATGACTGATTCTTCCACCAGAATCTGGCCGATGGGACTTGCCGAAATGCCCCGACTGGCAATGAGCCTGAGTTCTTCCAGATTATAGACGATACCGCCACCTGTTCCGCCCATCGTGTATGCCGGACGGATGACCACCGGATAGCCCAGTTGGACAGCGATTTTCTCTGCTTCCTCCACAGTAACGGCAGGTTCGCTTTTCGGCATATCAATGCCAAGTTTGTTCATTGCTGCTTTAAAGGCTATTCTGTCTTCACCGCGCTCGATGGCATCAATCTGGACACCGATAACCTTAATATTGTGCTTTTGCAAAATTCCTTTGCGATGAAGCTCTGATGTGAGATTCAGTCCGGTCTGTCCACCAAGGTTGGGCAAAATGGCATCGGGTTTTTCATTTTCAATAATTTCGGTTAAAGCCTGAACGTTTAACGGCTCAATATATGTGACATCGGCCATGCCCGGGTCAGTCATAATTGTTGCGGGATTGGAATTAACCAAAACAATTTTATAACCGAGCTTGCGCAGCGCCTTGCATGCCTGGGTTCCTGAATAATCAAATTCGCAGGCCTGCCCAATGACAATCGGGCCGGAACCAATAATTAATACTTTTTTTATATCATCGCGTTTTCCCATCAGCTATCCTCTCATTTCTAATTTTATTTTTCCCACCATAGGTGATTAATGCTTTTGAATTATTTCTTATATTCCGTATCCACTGTAATACCGATGCCGCCGCGCACGGCAAACTGGGCGCTTACTTTGCAGAAGCGTGGTTTCAAGGCGGCCACCAGATCATCAAGGATCAGATTGGTTACATGCTCATGAAAAATGCCTTCATCCCGAAATGACCATAAATACAATTTTAATGATTTTGATTCGACAATTTTTTTGTCCGGTATATATTCAATTTTAATTTTGGCGAAATCAGGCTGGCCGGTCATGGGGCAGACGCAGGTAAATTCCTCTGTTTGCAGAGTAATTGTGTAATTGCGACTGGTGTGATTGGGGAAAGATTCCAGTTTGCGTGAAGGCTTTGCTTCTTTGCCCAGAAGGGTCAAACCTGACAGATCATCGTTTTTTTTGTTTTTTACCATGAATTTCCCCCGAACATAAAGAGTGTGATTGTTTACCGAAAGTAGTCAATTATTTCAAGCATTATTAGTTTATCAAAATAAAACTGCATATGTTATTGTTTTTGTGCTAAATTTATCAACAAAAAATGAGGGGGAAATTGGTCGTGGAAGAAAATAAAGCAGCTCTTCCTGAAAATACTTGGAAATGCAGTAATTGCGGGAATACAATCGTGGAAAATATACCACCGGAAGTTTGCCCGGTCTGCAAGCAGAAATGCTCTTTTCTGAATGTAACCTGCTATGAACCGGATTGTGGATTTACGGGAATGGATAAGCGGCTGAAATAGTTTATTAGAAGTGGTTAGCTTTAAACTGGGCGTCGCCTTGAATATATTCCACAATTAGATGTCCCGCTTTTTCGCTGTGAGTTTCCATGTTGCTTTCCAGTTCTAAATAGACGGATTTTGGTATTATCTTCATAAGACGCTTTATGTTTTCTGTACCATGGAGAGTGTCTGTTGTTGCACCAATAACGAGACATGGAACATTGATGTTGTCTATGTGATCCCATATTGAATAGTTTTTAATAGCAAGCGCATTGGCTTTAAGTTTGTATGGGTCAGCGCAGTCCAGGGTATTTTCATATTTTTCAATCTGCTCCCTGCTGTTTTTTTTATCCAGCTTGAAGTTTCTAAGATACCATTTTATTACAGGCTTTACGGTGAAAAAAAGAGAAGGATGCATTGAAGGAATTATTGTTCCCAGTATCCTGGGGAATCTAAACTCTGTATTTGGACCGATCAGTACCGCGGACAAAGGCTTCCGTTTCTCTGATCCGCAGTATTCAAGAATAGCAGAAGCGCCAAGCGAACTCCCGGCAAGCACAAACTTTTCTGATGGCGGAAGAATTTTTTTTATGATCTCGCCTATATCTAGTTTAAGGCGCTCAATAGAGAAGCTTGCTTTTTTGAGATCAGGTACTATCGATGACTGTTTTTCCCTCGATTCCAGATAGATTACTCTGTGATTGGCGGTGAGAACTTTCAGCACGTTTTTCCATCCGGAGATCAGTGAAATCCATCCGGCCACAAAAACAACAACCGGTTTCTCCTGGATAATATTTGGCGGAGTAAAATCGATTATCTTAAGAGAAACTCCATCGGACACATCAACCATATATTCTTTAACTGCTGTTGATTTATCAGTATATTGAGAATAATCCATATTGTTTCTCAGGGAATATTTTATATTTAGTATATGCAATCATCATGGGCCCCGTGATTATATAGTGCAGCCTGAACGGGCGATTGGCATTCTCAAAGAATATCTTCGCCTCAGCCTGCTTCTTTTTTTGAGAAGAACGAAAACAAGAAACAGCTTTTCTTACTCTGTAATTCTAATTTTGGCCGGGAAGAATAATTTTGGACGATTCCTGACGCTGCATTTCCTTGGCCTCGGCAATCATCGCCTGAACTGTTTTTTCAATAGCTTCGGGTAATTTGGCTGTTGCATCACCGAGGCTCTTTGCGCCTTCAATAATACACTGAACAGGAACCGGCCCATTGGGGGACATCAGTTGGGTCATGCCGGTAAAGATTGCCTCGCGGCTTTCATCAACCGTGCCGTCAATTTTGATCGGTGTTAGGCGTCGTATTGTGGCAAGCTTCAGGTCAGTAAAGGATTCCTCCTTGTAAAGTTCATCCTGATTTATCTTAATATCTGTTATTTTGGTTGTGCCTTCGTTACTCATGGTTTGTCTCCTTATGAAATTTAAAATCTAAATAAAGATGATCCCGAAGCGGCAATCAGCCCTTTTCCATCGTTTTATGAAACTGTATTTGCGGCCATTCTTCCATAGTATGCGTTAGCCGCCAATCAGAGAGCGCCAGATAGACAAAATTGCCTTCCGCGTCAGCGGCGACATTCATTTGATTCTTTTTTTGAAACTCCTCCATTTTCTTGGGATCGTCGGAAGTGACCCAGCGGGCAGCGGCATAATCTGTTTTTTCATAATCGGCATAAACGCTGTATTCATCCTTGAGCCGCGCCATGGTTACATCAAATTGCAGAGAGCCTACCGCGCCCAGAATATTGTCTGATCCCCACAAAGGCTTGAAAACCTGAATTGCTCCTTCTTCGGAGAGCTGAAGCAAACCTTTTTGCAGATGCTTTATGCGCAACGGGTCTTTGAGACGCACGCGGCAGAAATGTTCCGGGGCAAAATGGGGAATGCCGGTGAACTTGAGCGGTTCCTTCTGGGTAAAAGTATCACCGATTTTGATTGTTCCATGATTATGGATTCCGATGATATCACCGGGATAGGCTTCTTCAATATTGGTGCGATCCTGTGCCATAAAAATTGTGGCATTGGATAAAGAGACTTCTTTGCCGATGCGATGATGAATAACATGCATGCCGCGCTCAAATTTGCCGGAACAAATCCGCATAAAAGCGATACGGTCACGGTGTGCCGGATCCATGTTAGCCTGTATTTTAAACACAAAGCCTGCAAAATCCTCCTCTTCCGGTTTGACAATTCTTGTGGTGGTGGGGCGCGCAATAGGCGGCGGAGCGATTTCTACAAAAGCATCCAGTAATTCCTTGACGCCGAAGTTGTTGATCGCGCTGCCGAAGAAAACCGGCGTTTGTCCTGCTTTCAGATAATCTTTCAGATCAAAAGGAGTGGCTGCGCCTTCCAGCAAAGCGATTTCCTCCCGCAGCTCACGGGCCTGACTATCGAGCAATTCATCGAGCAAAGGATCGGACAGGTCATTAATCATGACGCCGCCTTCTGAACGTTTGGCTTTTCCCGGAGCAAAGAGATGCAATTTTTTATCGTAAAGATTATAAACACCCTTAAAGCGTTTGCCCATGCCGATCGGCCAGGATAACGGCGAGCATTCAATTTGCAGTTTATCTTCAATATCCGCCAGAATGTCCAACGGCGACAGGCAATCACGATCCATCTTGTTAATGAAAGTTATGATCGGGGTATTGCGCAAGCGGCATACTTCCATCAGTTTCTGCGTTTGCGTCTCTACGCCTTTGGCGCCGTCGATGACCATAAGCGCGCTATCCACCGCGGTAAGCACGCGGTAAGTGTCTTCAGAGAAGTCCTGATGGCCGGGAGTGTCCAGCAGGTTTATATCGCAGCCGGCATACTCAAATTTCATCACGGAAGATGTAACGGAAATTCCCCGTTCTTTTTCTATGGACATCCAATCGGAAAGCGCGTGCTTAGAGGACTTACGGGCTTTGACCGCTCCGGCCATCTGGATTGCTCCGCCGAAAAGCAGCAGTTTTTCGGTAAGCGTGGTCTTGCCCGCGTCGGGATGGCTGATAATGCCGAAAGTTCTGCGGCGATCAATTTCTTTTTGCTGTTGTTTACTCAAAATAACCTCTGTGCCATTTATTTGCGGGGAACTATCGCGACTGTTTGCTGCCGGACTGTGCCACAATCCTGATTTCTCTTAGCAAGGGAGCGTGATGCATCTTGCCCTTAATATCCAATAATCTCTCTGCTGTCAATCACGAAGGAAGGTTGCCGGATATATATTTTTCCAAAGCTTATACCACTCCTTCTAAAGCGGAATCGCCGGAAAACGCAGGACTTCAATGCCGCCAAAATACTTATCCTTCGAATTTAACTTGGTTTAAAAAGTAACCGAGGTAAGCTGGCAAAGAGCAAGGGGTCAAGTCTCTTCTTGACTCATGTTAGTAGTTTTTCGACTGCTGTTACCCTTTGCAGTAGCTTTCTGTCCCCATCCATTGCCTGTTTGATTCGCATAATAACACTGCTAACACTGCTGTAACTGCTCATCCCAAAGTTGGAACTAATATCCTTCAGCGATGCTCCGGAATGCTTC
>JANXZU010000064.1 GCA_025355345.1 Syntrophaceae bacterium | reverse complement strand
GGCAAGCGTATTAATTTTACATTGCGCCAAAACCTCCGCCTCAGGAATATTTGGTGTCACAACATATGACAGCGGCAGCAACTTTTTTATCAACGCCACCTTAGCCTTCTCCTGCATTAAAGAATGTCCACCCTTGGCAATCATTACCGGATCAACTATCAATTTCACCAACCGATATTCTTTGACTTTATTAACAACAGCATCGATTGCTCCAACTGTTAAAAGCATGCCGGTTTTTACCGCATCGGCACCGATATCGCTCAGAAGGGAATCCAATTGCGCCAAAATATATTTTTGCGGTATGGGATGTATAGCTTGAACACCAAGGGTATTTTGCACCGTCACCGCAGTAATTACGCTCATCCCGTAGCAGCCGCAGGCACTCACCGCCTTCAAATCAGCCTGAATACCGGCCCCACCGCTGGAATCGGAACCACCAATGCATAATACTTTAATCGGTTGCATAGGTTAAACGGCCTCCGGAAAAATATCTTTTTGCCAATAACGGATCACCAGAAGATTTCCCGACCTCACACTAACCGTTGCATAATCTTCCTTAATAATGTTGCTCACGCCGTGAGACTCACCCATACTTAATATTGCATCATCTAAAGGATATTGAAAACCACGCAGAGTTATCCCTTCAACTTGCGGACTGAGTGCAATCAAAGAAACAGTTTGTCCTAAGGACTTGCTGAACGAAACATTGCCATTGAGAAGAAAAGCTTCACAATATTCATCAATCAAATAAGTCTTGATAGAAACGACCTCATCTTTTTCCAGCAAAAAAACATTAGACAGAGCATGATCGAGCCTACCACCAAGCGCCGCCCAAATGTATATCGCCTCAGGTTTAAGCTTGATAGCATAATCCAACGCCAGCTCCGTATCGGTAAAGTCTTTACCTACCGGATATTTTATTATCTTTACACCCTGCTCAGAATAATTTGCCAGTTGAGCAGGATCAATGGAATCCATATCTCCAATGATCACATCCGGCTTAATTTCTGTTTGTTGCAGATGACGCACGCCGCCATCACAGCAAATGATGAGACAATTTTCCATCCGTGCAATTTTATTCCGGACAAAATCGCGATCACCTATGCATCCGCCACTAATTATATTTACTATTTGCGCCATGTTCACTTCCTCAGCCAAATCCCGCTACGCTTCGCTTCGGGGATAGTTCGACTTACCAATTCCGATGCGCTTCGCTTGCACAATTGGAGTCTCACTAAAAAAGCCACACCCTTTTGCCTGCAAAGGATATGGCTCTGATAATAGTTTTTATGTCGCCACTCCCTACGCCGGCATTACCCGTGTCAGGTTCAAAGGGTATAATCTCAGCCATCAGGCACCCCTGTTATGAAATTTAGTATATTACCAACCAAAAAGCAATGTGTTTGATTTAATAAGATTTGGCTTTATTTCAGGATCAACTGTGAATGTATTAATCGCCGGATAATGAAAAATGCATAAAATCTTTTTGACGCCCCTGTAATTCTCCTGCCCAATGCCAACCAATTTCAGTAAAAGCTTTATAGGCAATGGAATCTTTGGTGATCGTCCCGGGCTGCCCCGGTTTCCATGGCCCGCCGCGCATCAGCTGGCATTTTCCCCCTACTTCATAGCAGTTTGTATAAAGCCCGTTACTCTCCGCATTGATGTCAACAGCTGTTCCAAAAGAATGATTACTGAATTGAGTGCGCATGCCTTTATTGTCGACAGACCCTTTGCTCATCCCCACGCGATAAGAAATGATGCTGTTCACCGGAAATCCCGCGTCTACTATTTTTCGGACAGCTTTTTTAACATCATCCGCGTAATATTTACAGACGCTAAACGGCGGAACTCCTTCAATGACGATTGCAGCCTGATCTTCTTCACAAACGGTGCAGGCGGAATGGTGGTCTTTTTCTTCAGCATTCAGTTCAGTATAAGGTTTAACAATTTCCCGATGATTTTCCGCCCTCTTTTTCAATGTATTCCAGTCCCATGTTGAATAAGTGCATTTACCGCAGTCTATTTTTTCTGCAGCTACACTATCGAGTGCACAAATAAAAAACAGCGATATAAATGGTAACAATAGCCAAACACGTTTTTTGACAGGAAACATTATTTATTGCCTTCCTGCTCCTTACCAGTATAGATACATCCTGACTCCGCGCTTTCCCGAACAACAATTTTACTCAATTGTGGAAGTGCCGTCTGAAGGCGCTGCCAAATCCATCTGGCTAAATTCTCCGATGTGGGATTATCAAGCCCTTCAATGTCGTTTAAATATTTATGGTCCAGTTGATCGATGACCGGCTGGCAGGCGGCGGCGATATTGGCAAAATCCATGACCCAGCCTGTGTGCGCATCGGCTTTTCCCCGCACATGAATTTCGACACGGAAAGAATGCCCGTGTAACTGGGAGCACTTGTGGCCGGCAGGAACGTTAGGCAAACGATGCGCTGCGTCAAATTTGAATACTTTATATATTTCCATTTTTACCCCTTATCGCACTCCCAATATTTTATGCAACTGAAGACTGAGCCGCCATTGCGGATGGGCAAGAACATATTCCAACGCCAGCCTTGTTTTTAAATCCCGCTCCGGCCCATCCAGCGGTTGCAAAAAGAAGTGACAAAAATCGAGGTTATTGTATTGCTCCGGTTGGATATCCAGCTGAGGAAATACAAACTTTAATTCATGACCGCAAAACTGCAACAATTCTACCCCGGCTTTCGGACTGACACAAATCCAATCAATGCCTTCAGGTACCTCGATGGTGCCGTTGGTTTCCACGGCAATTTCCAAACCTTCTTCGTGTAACGCGGCAATCAACTGCGCATCCAGTTGCAAAAGCGGCTCTCCACCGGTACAGACCACAAAAGGCTTTGCTGATTTTGCATCTGCTAGCGGCCATAATTGTCTAATCGTTCTGGCAAGCTGCTGCGCACTTTCATACCTTCCCCCATCCGACCCATCAAAGCCCACAAAATCAGTATCACAAAATTTGCAGAGAGCATCTTTGCGATCTTCCTCCTTGCCTGACCATAAATTGCAACCGGTAAAACGGCAAAACACCGCCGGACGGCCGGCATGGAAACCTTCACCTTGTATGGAATAAAATATTTCCTTGACTAAATAGCTCATCATTAACTCTCGAGAATTCAATAATATTTAGATTGCCACGGCATCCGAGGGATGCCTCGCAATGACAAATGAGGATTGCGACACGGACTCACGTGTGACCTTCAGGGGATGCGCTACGGTCACATGACAGACTATGCATACTGCGTTTCGCTTCAGGATTCACGTTTTACGCCCTATATCTTCCCGGATCCGGAACGCCTGCTTCTTGAAAACCTTTCAAACGCAACAGACAGGAATCGCACTGGCCGCAGGCCAGTCCCTCGGCTGATGGATCATAGCAACTATGCGTCAGAGAATAATCAACTCCCAGCTCTATCCCCTTACGAATAATATCCGCTTTGCTCATCTCAATCAGCGGCGTATGAATTGTTAATTTCTGATTACCCTCCACACCGGCTTTTGTCGCCATATTGGCCATTTTCTCATAGGCGGCTATATATTCGGGGCGGCAATCAGGATAGCCGCTGTAGTCGAGCGCATTCACACCGATAAAAATATCGGAGCAACCGATCACTTCCGCCCAGGCCAGAGCGTAAGAAAGGAAGATGGTATTGCGCGCCGGAACGTAAGTTACCGGTATGTCTTTTCCCATCTGCACAACGCTACGGCTCTTGGGCACATCGATATTTCCGGTTAAAGCCGATCCCCCGATAAGACGCAGATCAATGTCGACGATCAAATGTTTGGCAACAGAATAAATACGAGCAACACAGGCAGCGGCTTCCAGTTCGATTTGATGGCGCTGCCCGTAACGAAAACTAAGCGCGTATGTCGTAAACCCCATCTTTTGGGCAATAGCCAGCGTTGTGGTGGAATCTATTCCGCCACTCAAGAGGACAACAGCATTTTGTTTAATATCCGTCATCGCGCAATTCTTCTTTTAAATGTTCTATTAATTATTGCCGGAAGCTTCAATGCCGAAAAGATTAAGAGTATTGTGAGCCGTGACATCCGCCACTTCTTCCCAGTACAGGTCTTTGAGCTGAGCCACTTTTTTTGCTGTATTAATAATAAAAGAAGGCTCATTTCTTTTGCCACGATGCGGCACAGGGGTTAGGTAGGGGGCGTCTGTTTCCAGAAGCATTGTAGTAAGCGGAACTCTCGTTGCGACATCCTGAATAGTTTTAGCCTTGTCATAAGTAACGACACCGGGTATGGAAATATAAAAACCAAGGTCAATACAATGCATGGCCATAGAATAATCCCCGGAAAAGCAATGAAACACGCCGCACCGAACACCGGATGCCTTAACCATCCTCAACGTCTCCTCATGCGCATCACGATCATGGATGATCACCGGCAATTTCAGTTGCACAGCCAATTCCAGTTGACGGCTGAACATCTCGATTTGTTTTTCGCGCGGGGAAATATTACGGAAAAAATCCAAACCTATTTCACCATACGCAACAACTTTCGGATCACGGGCAATCTCGCACAGATCATCAAATGTTTTATTATCTGCCATGGCTACATCATGGGGATGGACACCGACGGTCGCATAAATATTTTCATGTTGCTGGGCAAGAGACAATGCCTTCCTGCTCAGTGCCAGATTTGTTCCCACAGTAACAATATAACTGACTCCCGCCTGCCGTGCGCGTTCGATTACATCTTCACGGTCAGGATTAAACTCCTTCATTTCCAGGTGGGCGTGGGAATCTATCAACATAAGAACCTATTTACCTTCTGGGTTCTCAATCTCTTCCGCTATATTATCTGCAACATCAGGAAGCTTCTTGTATAAACTCTGCAAATCCTTTTCGGTAATTTCACCGGCGGACAATCTGCGGGAAATTATTCTTCTGTCGATCTTCAACAACTCTGAATTGACTTTTCTTGGCATTTTTAAAATTCCTCCTTCCCCTGAAATCAGGGCAATTATTATCATTAAAGTGCTATGCTACAAAATCTGGCGGGTTTTCCCTTACCGGAAGATATTTTTGTTTTATATTGCTGTCGCTGAGTAATATTATATTTTCCAAACATAATCAAGCTCGAAGAGTTAACCTGCCTTCCAAAATGTCCATTATTGAAGCTCCGTACAGTTCCGCCTATGGAGAGAGTTGGAAATACCTTACTGATAATTTCAGCCAAAACCTTCAAGAAACTTGATCTGACAGGCATTTAATGTAAAAGAACTTGACTCCATAGTGCTTTTTAGCTTAAGATTAAAAACGTTTTGCAGTTGTAAATCATATCCGAGTTTGCTTTTTATAATATTGGAGCATTAAAATGAGTGTAAAGGTGATTCTTGTTTGTAAAGAAGGTGCAGCAAGAGAAGCCTATCTTAATGAAACAAAAAAAAATGGGGTTGAAGTTGATACCGTCTCGAGTTTTGGCGAACTCTTTCAGGCAATGATCACGAATCCTTATCAAGGAGTATTGATTGATCTGATCACCAGCATGAAAGCATCCAGAGAAGAAAAAGGGATGGCACAGGAAATCCTCGATGTCTTTCCCCTGATTCAACTTAAACTGGACAACGAAACTGGAGATATACGTACTATTTCTTACGGCAGTTCCTCCGGTGATGGCTCGCTTAGTGATTTCCTTGATAACGACTGCAGGATATTTACCTCCAGAGCAATCCGCCTCAACGCCAGGAAGTCAATCAATTTCAATGTTGTAATGTCGAAAGAAGAACATATGAATGAAAAATTACTGGAACGCACTGCAACAATAAACGCATCTCAAGGCGGCTGCTTTTTATTTTCCAGTCAGGATTGGGTAAATACTCCTAATGTTTGGTTAATAATAAGTGAATTGCAGGACAAATCTCCTATTCAAGCTGATATACGCTTTGTAGCCTCATGGGGCAAGAGAATGGTAATACCCGGCATTGGCATAAGTTTCAAACAGATCAAACCATCACAGTTGGAGGAATTAACCCAAAAGTATTCTCTATAATTAATTTCCAATTTATTATTGAAAGTAGGATTAACTATGCTCAAAATTTTAATTTTCTTTATTTTTTCGCTGATAATGCTGAAAATCTCCTGGTTCGACATTGAGACTGCGCCACAATCATCATCTGGCTTGACTAATAAATGCGAGGAAAGTGGCCATTATTTCACATTTCAAGGTCTGAAGATATTGCTTAGGTCATGGTACTGTGTCTTTATGACATTAAGACACAGTTTTTTTTCCGAGACTCACGGACGCAAGTTTTACCGTTTTTTTGCTTTTGAATTTATTTTTCTGATACTTCTTGTCAATTTAGGTGAATGGATAAAAAATCCATTTACCGTCTTTAGAATGATAACTTGGGTGATTCTTTTATCCTCTTTTGTCGTAGCCGGTTATGGCATCCATCATTTGCTGCAGAATGGAATACCACAGAGCGGAGAAAAAGTTGAGACAACCAACAGCATTGTAACAACAATTTACCAGTATGTCCGTAACCCAAAGATGCTTCTGGAAATGGAAAAGACGACCATTCTGGTAACAACCGGAATTTACAAATATATTCGTCATCCTCTTTACAGCGCGCTGATCATTATGAGTGCCGTAACATTACTCAAAAACGATTTCCCTTGGCTGCCACTTTTCTGCCTGTTTCTTGTCGCCACGACTTTCCTGTATGCCACCGCGCTAATTGAAGAAAAAGAAAACTTGCTTAAGTTTGGACCTGATTATGCCGTATATATCACTAGAACAAATATGTTTTTTCCTTTTCTATCTTGAAATAACGCTGAAAGAGGAACAGAAACGGTGGCAGATTTAAATAATGGGAAGAAACAAGAAATTTATTTGCGATTGGAGGGAAACGATACTCGTCAATCCAGGATTCACAAACTTTTACCTGATAATCTTATTACGATAGAACAAACCAAACCACCTCTGGAAGCACAACATATAAAACGTATTATTCTTTTATCTTATCGTGAAGAGGGAAATGAAATCAGGCGCGTCGGCTTTGAAGCCAGAATCAGGAAAATCAATCCAGATGGTCTCATAGTACTGCAAAAGATGAATGATCCTGCACCTTGCGATTTGCGGGTTTCGCCAAGAATTCGTCTTGATTTGATGCCCAGTGTGCGCGCTTTCTGTCATGAAAAAGAAATTCAGATTATTGACATGTCCGCCGGTGGAACTCATGTTGTCTTGCGCCGCGATGAATGCGGAGCTCCCGAAATTGGCACAATTGTCGAAATGAAATTTATTTTTGACAAAAGCGAAATCTTGATGACAGGAGAAATCAGGCGCAAATGGAAGGATGCTTCTCAAAAAGATCATGTAGCCATTAAGTTTAGCGACAGTAATATTATCAGTCCGTTCATTTATTAACGAAGGGCATTCTGATTATAAGGAAAAAATATTATGGAAACTATGGTTTACAAAACAGCCAGTAGCGCCACAGAGATCATGCGAAAGTTGGATCAAGGCAGGAAACATTTAAGGTCGGGCAATCTCTTCTCTTGTATAAGCACATTCCATGATGCACTACAAGCATATGTGAATATAAAAAGTATTATTGAAGCTGACAGAATTAAGGTAGCAGGCGCTTTTAATGATTTTCAGAAACAAATTACAAACTCCCGACAATTTAAAGATTTATACGGCACATTCTCTTTTCGCAATAATGACTTCTCTACTACTTTAGATTTCGTCTCTGAACTCATCAAAATCAAGGAAGATGAAATAGCAGATATTCTTGTGAATGAAGAAGTTAATCACATTTTGAGACAGGCTAATCTCAGCAAGGAAGAACAGAACATTACAAAGGTGATGGTATCATTAGTCGAAAGAGGCGAACAACTGGAACTTCGTGAAATGGTAGCCGAAAACGACGCCTTGGCATCTCTTGTTCTGGCTTATTACAATGATACAGGTATCAGTTGCCGGACATCAGGAGATATAGACAAAGCAATCACCGAATACAAGAAAGCCATTTCCATCTCCCCGGATGATGAAAACCTTTACTATAACGTAGCTCGAGCTTATTTGGAAAAAGGCAAAAAAGAAGATGCCGAAGAATGCATCGGCTTAGCGGTCAAGATTAATCCGAAATTCAGAGAAGGTCTTAAGTTACAGCATTACATCAGGAAATGGGAGGATTAATCCCGTATAAATAGAATAATATTTGCTAGTTTTCATTTTATCAGACGCGGATCAAGTGAATCCCTGATACCTTCCCCCAGCAGATTATAACCGACAACCGTAATCAATATAGCCAATCCCGGATAAAGTGACAGCCACCAGGCAATATCGATGTTGTCCTTACCAGCAGTCAATATATTACCCCAACTGGGCGTAGGAGGTTGCACGCCAATACCCAGAAAGCTCAAGGCCGATTCGGTCAGAATCGCGCCGGCTATACCTAACGTTGCCGCAACCAATATTGAGGCCATGGCATTAGGCAATATATGCACAAAGATAATCCGTAAATCACTTGCACCGATCGTCCTTGCCGCTTTAACAAAATCTCTTTCTCGCAACGTTATAAAATCAGCCCGTACCAATCTTGTTACCCCCATCCAGCCGGTAAGACCGATAATGATCATGATATTCCAGATGGAAGGCTCTAAAAAAGCGATTACGGCAAGAATCAGAAAAAAAGTCGGGAAACAAAGCATGATATCAACAAAACGCATGATCACCGCATCAACCCAGCCGCCGTAATAACCTGCTGTAGCGCCTAAGATCGCTCCGATAATAATGGCCAGCCCCGTGGCCGCAAAACCAACCTTGAGAGAAATTCTTGCACCCCAGATCATCCGGGAAAGCACATCTCTGCCCAGTTGATCAGTACCGAATAAATTGTTCCAAGAAGGAGAAGCCAGCACATTCTTCAGATCAATTTGACCAGGGTCGTAAGGAGCAAGTAAGGGAGCCAATAAAGAAACAATAAATAACAGCAAAACTATACCACTGCCGGTAATTGCCAGTTTGTTCTTGTAAAATGTTTCCCAAAAATTCATCTTCAATATACCTTTAATAAATGATCAAATAATTAAATTCATCTAAATTTATAACTACAAATAGTGCTTTGCAAAAAGCTCCAGAGGCAAGGCGCACGAGTCTCGAGGAGTGAGACGTACTTTTTACGTACGTCGCAACAACAAGAAAGGAAGTGCAACGAAGCATATGGGTTCGCGTGCCCTTCAGGGTATTTTCCGAAGCACTATGATATGCGGATGCGCGGATCCGCTAGTGCATACGAAACATCCGCAATCAAATTGCCAAGCAATGTCAAAATAGCACCAATGAGTAAAATACCCATCACCGTTGGATAGTCCCGCGCCATCACCGACATATAAAAAAGCTGCCCCATACCGGGTATAGCAAATATCGTTTCAAATATAACACTACCACCGATCAGACCGGGGATGGAAAGGCCCAGAATTGTAATTGCGGGAAGCAGTGCATTGCGCAGGGCGTGTTTATAAATGACGTCTCTTTCAGACAAACCTTTAGCGCGAGCCGTCATTATATAATCCTGCCTGATTACCTCCAGCATGTTTGCCCTCATGTAACGCGAAAGCCCCGCAAGACCACCAAACGCGGAAATAAAGACCGGCAAAATGAGATGCTTGATAAGATCTACAAATTGCGCCCACGGCGTGAGATATTCATAATTTAAAGACCGCAGACCGGATATTGGCAACCAACCAAGATGAATGCCGAAAAATATCATCATCAATAAAGCCAGCCAGAAAGTTGGAACAGCAAAACCGATAAATACAAGCACACCGGTAACCTTGTCAAAAATAGAATTCTGATGGACAGCTGAAAGCACGCCTATGGGTAAGGCAATGGCAATAATAATTATCAGTGATAAAAATTCTAAAATAATGGTTATTGGCAGCCGTTCCATAATTTTGGCAGTAACAGGCCTGTGATCGGATGAAAAGGAGATACCCAAATCTCCGCTACTGAGTTTTTTGAGCCATGACCAATATTGTTCATGAACAGGCTTATCCAGCTCATACAAAGTTTTGAGCCGTTCTTTCATCTCTACGGTAGATTTCGGATTCATCTGCGTCTGCAAATCTGTCGGCAATCCTGGTGCAAGATGCATCACAAAAAAACAAACAAGAGTAATTCCCAAAAGCATTGGAATCATAAATAGCATTCTTTTGAAGATATATCCGGGCACTCTGGCTCCCTATATTAATTATAAATCGCTTAAATTAAGAAAAGCTAAAAGATCCATATCTTTAATATTATTTATCGACTGCCAGAGTTTATCCTGGGAATGCGCCTCCAGTGTCAAGGTAGGTTTTGCTTTGATCGATTGGAGAGTCTCAAAAAGTTCGACAAAAGGAAAAGTGCCGCAACCTACGGGAAGATGCTCATCTGTCCGTCCAAAATTATCGTGAAGATGCAAATGCCCCAAATATTTCCCCATCGCGGAAAGCCAGACACTCAGAGAATCGTATGAAAACACATTAAAGTGCCCCGTATCAAAACAAAAACATATATGCTCGGAAGAAAGAAGCTCGAAAAGACGGCACAACATATTCGGCTCTTTTTCATAAATATTTTCCAGAGCGATTATTGTCCCGGTATCCCGGACCAATGCAATTAATTGTGTCCATGTTTTAACGCTGTTTTCCAACCACAGATCATCGCAGGAAACATAGTATCGATCATCATATGAAGGATGGCAGACTATTTTTAACGGATGAAAATATGGCACCAAGTCGAATACCTGTTTTATTCGATCAAGGCTTGTCTGCCTAATTTTATCATCCAGCGCGGCGGGACGCAAATCCATGAAAGGCGCGTGAAAAGTTACCTTTAATCCGTTCTGGGTTAATATTTTAGCAACTTCTGCGCACTTCTTTTGATCCAGATTCTGCAATACATAATGACTGAAATATATTTCTAAATTTAACTTCTGCTGCACAATCATATCCAGATACTTGGGCAAAAGATGATAAGGCATATGTGCGTGAACTCTTTTTAAAACATCCTGCATTACATAATCCTAATAGAATTTAAAAACGATATTGGTTTATCATAGCCACCGTTTTTTCTCAATAACCACTTACAAAGCAAAACCAAAGATCTGACAGAACCAAATGCAGCGTTGTCAATATTAGTTAATTATGGCATAGAACAGAAAAATAGGGTAATAGGAAAAAGAACTTCAACCTAAATACCTTAAAAAGGAGCTTTAATTGCCAGCAAAAAAAAATGAATCAGCCCACCGTCTGCTTTTATCTATCAACGGGGCATTACAAAAAAAAGCAAAGGATGTGGTAATTTTAAATGTCAAAGAAATATCTTCCTTTACTGACTATCTGATTATTTGCAGTGGAGCAACCGACCGGCAAGTGCAGGCGATATCAGACGCCATTCAGCAATACTTGAAAAAAGAAGGCATCCGGCCTCTGGGCGTGGAGGGGGAAGCAAACGGTCAGTGGATCTTGCTTGATTACGATGATGTAGTAATATCTGTATTCCAGGAATCGCTACGGTCGTTTTATGCTATCGAGGATTTGTGGAATGCACCACGCATGAAAATTTCTGATACTACAACGGAAGTAAAGAGGCTCAATAAGGGAATGTCGTGAGTCTGAATGAAGCTTTAAGCTATATCGCTGATGTTATTTTCCCTCCCCGGTGTACGGGGTGTACCGACATTTTATCTCAGCAATCCTTGCAGACATTTTGCCCTGCATGCATTGAAAAAATACGATTCATAACAGGTAGTCTCTGTCCGATTTGCGGTATGGCTTTTTTCGATAGCCCCGCGGGAGAACATTTATGCGGAAATTGTCTGGAAAATAAACCGTACTTTAGCCTTGCCCGCTCAGTTGCCAGTTACGAAACGCTAATTTTGGATCTGATTCATCAGTTTAAATATGGCCGAAACATTGCTACAGGTCGTGCGCTTGCATCTTTCATGGCTGAATTTTGTTTTCAGGGGTTTGATTTTACAGATTATTCTTTGATTATACCGGTACCTTTACATATTCACCGACTGCGGGAACGCAGTTTTAATCAGTCATTAATACTGGCTAAATCTTTAGAAAAAAAGTATCAGATCCCTGTTAATTTTTCCTTGCTAAAACGGCATAAATTTACTTTAACCCAAACTGGTTTGGATAAGAAGGAAAGAGAGAAAAATATTAAAGGTGCTTTTATAGTCACCGATAATGCTAATAAAATTGAAGACAAAAACATTATTCTCATTGATGACGTATATACTACCGGTGCCACTATAAACCAATGCGCAAAAACTTTGATCAAAGCCGGAGCAGGCAAAGTGGCTGTATTGACTCTGGCCAGAGTACTCTAGTTATAATTAGTACATATTAATTAAGGAGTTAAAATGTGGATAAAATATTAGACAGAAACGCTTTAAAAAACAATCTGGAAGCGCTGCGCAAGGAAGGTAAGAAGATTGCCTTCACTAACGGCTGCTTTGATATCCTGCATGTTGGTCATGTACGCTATTTAAGAGAAGCAAAGCAAACCGGAGATGTTTTAGTTTTGGCTCTCAACAGCGATTCTTCCGTTAGAGCCATCAAAGGTGAAGAAAGACCACTGGTTTCCGAAGAAGAAAGAGCGGAAGTCCTGGCCGCGCTCGAATTTATTGATTTTATTACTATTTTCGATGAGTTAACACCACTGGAACTGATTAACTACCTAAAGCCAGACATTCTTGTTAAAGGTGGGGATTGGCCGGAAGATAAGGTCGTGGGTCGTGAAGAAGTAAAAAAATGGGGTGGACGTGTAGCAATAATTCCCGAAGTGGAAGGAAAATCAACAACAAACATTGTGGAAAAGATAAAAAAGTTGTATTGTTCTGCAGAGTAGGTGTTGTGGTCCATCTAAATTTTTCTCTTTACAAACATATTATCATTAGGTAATAAGGGCTTCAAAGTCTACAACATATATTAAGGAGTAGTGCCATTGGAAAAACAAACGACTATAAATCAGGAAAAACTTGAAACATTCCGTAAATTGCTCATTGAGAAAATCAATGAGTTACTGAGTGAGGCGGGTAAAACTGTTTCGGAAATGACTAACGGCAAAGAGAATTACCCTGACCCAAATGATCGGGCATCGCTGGAATCCGACCGTAATTTTGAATTACGTATACGAGACCGCGAACGCAGACTTATCATGAAAATGCAGGAAGCGATTAAAAGAATTGATGATGGCGTTTTTGGCATCTGCGAATCCTGTGGTGGACCAATTTCAGAAAAAAGACTGATTGCCAGGCCGGTTACAACTGACTGCATCGAATGCAAAACCAAGTTAGAAAAATTGGAAAAACTCAAAGGTGCATAAACTGAAACGCAATGTTTTAATATAACGCCTCAGCTCTGGGGCGTTTTTTTGCCTAATACCAATTCTAAATTAAAATGATGCCTCTGATATTGAATTGGCTTAATCTACCGGGAAATGATTCCTTTTTTAAATTAAAGATGATAAATCATATGTTATGTATATAAACGTAGCCTTGAACATTCCAACCGATAAACTCTTTACCTATGAAGTGCCGGAGAACTTGAGGGATGAGGCTCAAATAGGCAAACGAGTCTTCGTCCCCTTTGGTCGCAGAAAACGCACCGGGTTTATTATCGCCATTGATGTTCCCTGTAACCTTCCCACCATAAAATCAGTTATGGAAATCATTGACGCTGAAGCTCTTTTTACTAATGCTGATCTTGATTTTTACCAGTGGATAGCTAATTATTTTATATATCCGCTGGGTAAAACTTTAGCCGAGCTGATTCCCACGGGTTCTGAAAAAAAGGATTTTTTATGGATCACACCATTGGAATTGCCTAAAAATATTTCCGTATCTCCAGCGCAGGAAAAGCTGCTTACATTGCTGCAGCAATATCCTCAGGGTATTTCTTTGGCAAGTCTTACAGAAAAAAGCGGACTGAAAAACATTTCTGCTATCGTGCAAAATATTCACATGTCAGGCCTTTTACGTATAGAAGAAAAAAACAAGAAACAACTTGCTGTACGCAATGAAAGAATCGTATCCTTAGAGCATAAAAAAAATGCCTGCACAAAACTTACCGGAAGACAGGAGCTAGTTGTCAAATATCTGCAAAAGCATGGCTCCACTGCTATCGGCACTTTGATCAAAACAGCCAACACTTCCGCCGCCATCGTTAATAATCTTCATCATAAAGGAATTATCAAATTTACCGCTAAAGAACTAATCCGTAGAGTTTCCCTTAAACCAACAATCAACCATTCAGAAGAGCAAATCACCCTCAACTATGAGCAAAATAAGGCCCTTCAGGAAATTTCTCAGGATTTAGGAAAGAATATTTTTAGGCCAATTTTACTTCATGGCGTCACCGGCAGCGGGAAAACAGAAGTTTATTTGAACGCGATTGAAAAGGTATTAAGTGCTGGCGGATCGGCAATTTACCTAGTGCCGGAGATCGCCCTGACACCGCAATTGATCTCCCGTATCGCCTACAGGTTCGATGAGCAGAACATTGCCGTACTTCACAGCGGTATCGCGGAAGCTATCCGCTATGACCAGTGGCGCCAAATCAAGCGTGGTAAAATTAATCTGGTTATCGGCACACGTTCCGCTCTATTTGCTCCTTTGCCTAATCTACAACTGATCATTGTCGACGAAGAGCATGATGCGTCCTATAAGCAGGATGAAAGATTATGTTACCACGCCCGCGATCTGGCTGTTCTAAAAGCAAAGTTCAGTAAGGCAACTGTAATTTTGGGTTCCGCCACACCAGGCCTGCGCTCATACTTTAACGCCCAGACAAATAAGTACCGTTATCTGGAACTTAAAACGCGAGTTAATAATAAACCGCTGCCTAAAGTTGAAATCATCGACATGAAGCTGCAAAAAGAAAACCTAGGCAAGGCGCCGATTCTGTCCCCTTCTCTGATTTCTGCAATCGAAGAAACTTTAAGCCGAAAAGAACAGGTTTTACTTTTTCTCAATAAACGCGGGTTTGATACTTTTATTGTCTGCGCTGACTGCGGCCATAATTTCCGTTGCCCTAATTGCGCTGTGTCCCTGAAAAATCATCTGGCCGAAAATATCATCAAATGCCACTATTGTGACTACAGCCAGAAATCTCTATCGCTATGCCCTTCCTGTAAGGGTAGCCGCGTGTTGAATTATGGTGTAGGCACTCAAAAACTTGAGCGGGAAATTGAAGTACTGTTTCCAACAGCTCGGCGACAAAGAATGGATTCCGATACCACATCACGCAAAGGATCGCAGGAACAGATTCTTACCGCGCTGGGAAAAAAAGAAATTGATATTTTAATCGGCACACAAATGATTACCAAAGGGCACGATTTCCCGTTTATTACTTTAGTAGGTGTTATCTCGGCAGACACGTCGCTCAATATTCCTGATTTCCGGGCATCCGAGAGAACTTTTCAAATGCTGACACAAGTGGCAGGGCGTGGTGGACGAGGCGACGCCCCCGGCAGAGTTATTATTCAGACTTTCAATCCGGAACACTATTCCCTAAAACACGCGCAGAACCACGATTACAAATCATTCTACGCAGAAGAAATCCAATTTCGCCAAGCGCTGCAATACCCGCCATTTGGCCGGATCATCAATGTGCGTTTATCTTCGGCAAATAGAGAAACTCTTATAGAGCGAGCCGTACTTATAGGCAAGCATGCCCGAAAACTGGCGGCGCGAATGGGCAAGGCAGCGGAAATAATCGGCCCGGCGGAATCACCGCTGGCTAAAATTCGGGGAAGCTTCCGCTACCAGATGCTAATCAAAGGACAGGACATAAATATCCTACATCAAATCGCACAAGAACTCTTGCACAATCATACCGACAGCTCAGTTAAGGTTACGGTCGACGTTGATCCGGAAAGTTTTATGTAGTTATTGCATCATTTCGCTTTCAAATACTGAACTTCAGTAAGACAGATTGTCTAAAGCAAAACACCAGACAACGTGACCAACAACAAGCCGTAGCTGCGTGAGTCTACACTAAAACGCAGGGTACACGACACAGCCTGCAATGTATAAAAAAAGGGAACCCGAAGGTTCCCTGAAAAAAATTTTCAAGAATTTTTGATTCTTTCTAGTATTCTGGTGTCAATTTGTCTAGCTCAGCCAGTGAGAATACCGGACCGTCTTTGCAGACATATTTACTGCCCACATTGCAGCGTCCGCACTTGCCGATACCGCATTTCATGCGCATTTCCAGCGAAGTGATAATGTTTTCTTTGGAGAAACCAAGCTCAAAAAATACCGGCAGGGTAAAACGAATCATCACCGGAGGACCACAAATCACAGTCACAGCATTTTCCTTGCTGGGAGCAACTTCTTTACATACTGTTGGAACAAAACCTTCCCTGCCCTTCCAGTTGGCATCACCTTTATCGACAGTCACATTAAGATTTAAATCCGTTCTTTTTCCCCATTCGTCTAGCTCATCTTTATAAAGCAACAGTCCGGGATTTCTAGCACCATAAATAACCGTTATGTTACAAAAACGTTTGCGGTTATCATCGTGGATCATATAATTAATCAAAGACCGCAGCGTCGTAAAAGCAAAACCGCCGCCGACAATAACAATATTTTTGCCTTCCAGAAATTCAAGCGGCCAGGAGTTCCCAAATGGACCGCGTAAACCCATGACTTCTCCTTCTTCCATTTCATGAAGAGCGGAGGTCACCACACCGGCCTTTTGGACCGTGAATTCAACATAGCCTTTTTTCGTCGGGGATGAGGCTATCCCTATAGGTGATTCGCCTTTGCCGTAAATGGAAAGCTCTCCGAATTGTCCGGGAATATAGTTATATTTTGCTTCATCTTCCGGATTTATGAACTTAAAACGAAAAGTCTTGATGTCTTTTGTATCGACTTCAGTAATAATTTTATCCACTACAACAGGATACGGTATATACGGGTTTTGCATTACTAACTCCCTAATTATAATTTTGAAATATCTTCAACAATTTTTCTAATATCAATATTCACGGGACAGGACATCACACACCGGCCGCAACCGACACAGGCGATGGCGTTGAAATTGTCCACATAATATTTGAACTTGTGCATGGTGCGCTGACGCCATCTTTCTTTCTGCGAAGTGCGCGGGTTGTGGCCCGACGTTTCTTTGGTAAACATCGGAAACATGCAGGAGTCCCAAGACCGGAGACGAACACCGTCGCTGCCTTTCACTTCGTCACTAATATCGAAACAATGGCAGGTTGGGCATAAATAGGTGCAGGTACCGCAAGCCAGACATTTACCGTGAATAGTTGCCCAGAAGGGATTGTCAAAATTCTTATCCAAAATCGGTTTAACTTCGTGCGCTGGAATTTTAGACTTAATTGCATCCTTGGCCTTGGCCACAATTTCAGTTTTCCTGGTCTCGGAGGCAGCATCCGCTTTTGTATCACCAAAATACTTTGTCAGTTTCTCTCCCTTGGGAGTAACAAACTCAACAAGATAGTCCGATCCAATATCTGTCAGGAGAATATCTGCACCTTCTGAGGAAACAGGCTCACCGTCAACCGACGTGCAAAAACAGCTCGCATAAGGAGGCTTAACGCATGCTAGAGAAATGACTGTCGTTTTCTGTCTTTTTGCGATGTAGTACCCATCCTTATATTTTTCCTGGTCAAAAAGCATATCCAGCAGGGCAAAACTGTGAGCGTCACAGGAACGTACACCAAATAACACCGCATCTTTTGCTTTGTTTTCGTCTTCTGAAAAAACCATGCCCTTTTCCGTACGGGTATATTTTATGAGAGTTTCCGTATGCGGGAAGAAAACATTTTTCGGCGCGTTTTTGGAGTTCAAATAAGCAAAGAAAGGCTCCGCATCTTTTTGCAGCGGTTCAAAAAGAATATTATCTTCTTTTTTTACCGGCGCCCAAACCAAGAAGTCCCCGGCCATTTTCTTGGCAATGCCCGCTAGTGCATCTTTTTTGATTAAACGTTTTTCCATAATTTTCCCTAATTAAGAATTTAATGAGACCCAAGTTTCAGAAATCGAAGATGACCTTTAGGTTAAAAAGTGTACCCTTAAGGATATCTGCGACGCTGAAACTTGCTGGTCGAATTATACCGCGCGCGAAGCCCAGCGGGATAACATTAATATACTATATACTTCCAATAACCGTACTTTAAAAAATCAGCATATAAATTAATTAAATCAACTGCAATTTTTTCAACAGCGGTTGTGGATTAAATATATGCGACTTAAAAGTCTCTTTTGATCCGGCCAAACCCATCGCCAGAGCAATTAATTCCGTAAAATAAAATACCGGAAGTTTTAATTTGCTACTGGGGCGCATATCCAGATTAGCCATACAAAGAGGACAGGCAGTGACAACACAATTGGCACCGGCTTCCTTTGCGGCGCTCATCAGTTTATCGCACATGTCAACTACGATACTGGTCTTGCTTATAGCAAGCGATCCACCGCAACAATCTGTTTTATATGACCAGTTTTTGACATCTGCGCCGATGGCATCCATCATCTTGTCCATCATGAATGGATTCTCATAGTTTTCAAATTCACATACTTCCGGCGGTCGAAGCAACAAACAACCGTAATATGAAACCGGCTTCAACCCGGTCAAGGGCTTAACGATCTTAGCAATAAGCGTATCAATGCCGATTTCATTATAGATGATATCAATAGGATTGCGGATAGCAATGCCTCCCTGATACTTGGCGCCTACCACATCTTCAATCTTTGTTTTTAATTCTTTATCGGCTTTTAAATGATGTTCGGCCATTTTAAAGCGATTAAAACAGGCCGCGCAGGGAACCATCACATCCAGCGCGTTTTTCTCGGCTGAAATCAGGTTACGTGCCGAAAGGGCAATGGACAAATCAAAATTAGTGCTGTGCGCGGATGAAGCTCCGCAGCAAGACCAGTCGTCAACTTCTTGAAGTTCAATGCCCAGAGCGGAACTTACCGACTTCATGGACTGATCATATTCTTTTCCCGTCGCATGCAGCGAGCAGCCCGGATAGTATGAAACTTTCAACTCTTGCCTCCTCAATCCGGCTTTATAAAAAATCCATCTGCGTAGCCTGCCCCGGCGAAGGCCGGGGTTGCGCTTTGCCTCGCGCGCCTTGCATCTGGAGCTTTTTCTTAAAGCCGTCCATTTGCTTATATTGTACTTCTAAAAACTTTTTACCTTTTACGAATGCTTTGTTTTCTCAAAAATATCTTTTACGGACTTAATGTCCTTTGTTCGTGGAGATAGAAGCGATAACTTGCCCTTCATAAACATGCCCGGGGCCAACAAAACATCCGAGAACAAATCCAGAGATTTTAATTTGTACTCAGCCATCATCATCGGTTCATTGATGCGACCACCTCGCTTAATCCCGGCGAGGAACGCTTCATGGAATTTCAATACATTCTTTTCTTTCGCGCCAACACCCGATTCTATAGCCATCTGCCTTAAAACATCCATCATCCGAGCAATATCAACCTGATTTGGGCAACGAGTAATGCAGGTTTCGCAGGACAGACAAAGCCAAATAGTCTTGCTGTTCAAAACCTGTTCACGCTTGCCGTTCTGTATCATTTTTATAACCTTGTTGGGGTTATATTCCATATGCTGCGCGGTAGGACAGCCGGCCGTACATTTGCGGCAATGATAACATGCCTGCAAGGGCACACCGTGTATCTCTTTATTTACTTGTTCCAGAAAAGTTTCCATGTAAACTCCATCTTTATCGAACTAATTATGGGTTGAAGATAAATTCTTCTTTATCGTGATGTTCATCATATTTGCCCAGTGGAGGCATATCTTCCATACTGGAACCAGCGCGGTTGCCGAACAATTCCCAGCCGTCTTTGTCGATCTTTTTGAGGAATTTGCGCAGATCAACACCCATCGGACAAACGGCAACGCATGACCCGCAATCAACGCAGCGTCCAACCATATGATACAGGCGCATAAACTGAAATACCTGCGTATCTGTTTTATTTTCGCCGATACCTACCCACTGCGGCTGGCTTTGTTCAACAAAGCAAGTCGGGCAATAGCAGGAAGGGCAAGCCTGGCGGCACGCGTTACAGCGCATGCATTTTTCCATTTCTTTGGTAAAATAGGCAAAACGCTCTTCGACTGATTTTTTCTCAAATTCATTGACTTCATTATATTCCGAATCATGATTCATAGCGGGAGCATTTTGCCCAACCATGACATCCGAAATAATCGGGTTGTTGAATCGACAGGTTTTGCAACTGTCGGACAACACATCTTTTAAGGCAACCGACTTATCGCCATCGGAGGTCTTCAACTTGATCTGCCCGCCGTCAATTGATCCTTCGACTATATCCGCACCGCTAATAGCAACTTTCAATCCCTTACCATCAACATAACCGGTACAGGGCACGCCGATGATATAAATTTCATCCCTTGCATATTGTCTTTCCTGCAGATGTATAATGAGCGAACGGGTTGTGCAGCCACGGGCGACAATACCTATCACTTTTTTCTTGCGGTCTTCCGGTTTTACTCTCTTTTGTGAGTTTTTGTGCGCCGTGATCAGATCATGGACAAACTTCGCCAGATTCTGTGTACAGAGATCATTCCACACCAGTTTGTCGGCTTCTTCCGGTATGGTGATAAAACAAGGTGTAGCCGTAAGCGGAAGCGTGCCTTTTTCATAGCCGATAATGACGTCAGCCTTTTTCTCCAAAAGCAGCCTTTTTGCTTCTTCCCGCAATTTTGTTTCGATGTTTTCCACAGTTATTGTTTCCCCGTTTAATTTAATAATCTTTTATGAACAACACTATCCAATCTTCTTAAGTAATTTTTTTGCCGGTCCCAGTGCCCTTATTTTCTCTGTAGCACCTTTGATGACCTGTGCCCATCTGTCTCCTTCGGATGCGGAAACCCATGTAAATATGGTTCGGTCACCTTCCACACCGATGTAATTCAGGAAACTTTTTAACGTCGCAAACTTGCGGCGCGCCACTAAATTTCCAGAGATATAGTGGCATTCACCCGGGTGTCAACCCGAAACCAGAACACCGTCGGCTCCGGTCTGCAGGGCTTTCACGATGTAAAAAGGATTTATTCTTCCCGTGCAGGGAACGCGGATGATTCTAACATTTGTCGGATACTGAATTCTGCTTATACCCGCCAGATCGGCTCCAGCGTAGGTACACCAGTTACAGACAATGGCAACGAATTTCGGTACCCATTCATTGTTTGCTAAATTTTCAGCCATATATTCTCCTTCAAGTGGCAATGCAGCTTTATCAGCCATTTACCTTAGTTTATATTATATATCTGTGCCAGCACTTCTTCATTATTGAAACCATTAAGATCAACAGCGTTCATGCGGCAAGACGCGGTGCAAATACCGCAACCTTTGCATAAAACTGTATTAACTTCCGCGCAGGCCTCATTGATGTTCACCTGAATTGCGCTATAAGGACAATTGATTTCGCAAAGACCGCAAGCCGCGCATCTATCCTTGTTGACATAAGCGGTTTTACCTTCCGCCTCAATGAAATCAAGACTCAGAACCAGACAGGCGCGCGAAACGGCGGCGTTAGCCTGAGTTATTGATTCGTCACTGAATTTCGGCGAATGAGACATACCGCACATAAACACACCATCTGTCTGGAAATCAACCGGGCGGAGTTTAACGTGCGCTTCCAAGAAGAAACCATCCTGATTGGTGGGCACTTTCAGCATCTGACCAATGGCCGCATTTTCCGGGTTGGGGACAACACCGACACTCAAAGCAACAACATCCGCCGGCAATACAACCGTTTCATTAAGAATCGGATCATACACTTTTACCTCAACTTTGTCGCCTGACGCCACCACTTCCGGTTTACTATTTTCTTCGTAAGATATAAATTTGATATTTAATTCGCGTGCTTTCTTGTAATAATCCTCTTTGAAGGCAAAGGTGCGAATATCACGGTAAATTATGGTGATATCCCTTGAAGGATCGGCAGCTTTGAGCTCCAGCGCGTTCTTAACCGCCTCGGAACAGCAATAACGGCTGCAATATGGTCTTTCTTTGTCGCGCGATCCGACACATTGAATCATCACAATATTTTTCACGGAAGCAAGCTTCGGATCCTTCTCGTAGATCAGAGTTTCCAGTTCTCTCTGGCTTTTTACTTTTACGTTTTGACCGTAGAGGTATTCTTTGGGCTCATTTTCATAAGCGCCTGTTGCGACAATCACCACACCGTGCTCAAAAACTTTTTCGCCTTCTTCAACTTTAACTGTTGTTTTGTAATTGCCGATAAAGCCTTCGATCTTTTCGATCTTGGCACCGGTAGCAACTGTGATCAAAGGATTCTTGTATACTTTTTCCAGAAGCCCCTTCAAATGAGTTCGGGTATCGAGACCTTCGAGTGTTTTATAAAGGTGATTATAGTTACCACCCAGGCGCTCTTCTTTTTCCACAATGTAAGAGGCAAAGCCCTGATCGGCAAGAGATAGTGCCGCAGTAATGCCAGCCAAACCGCCACCTATAATCAAAGCCTGATGGTTAACAGAAAGCTGACCTGGTTTCAGGGGCTTCAGATATTGAGCTTTAGCCACAGCCATACGCAACAAATCTTTTGCTTTCTCAGTGGCTGCTTCCGGTTCATGCATATGCACCCAGGAATTCTGGTCACGGATATTAGCCATCTCAAACAAATATCTGTTCATACCGGCCTTCTCGCAGTTTTCCTGGAATAAACCCTCATGTGTACGGGGCGAACAGGAAGCAACAACAACTCGAGTGAGATTCTTTTCTTTGATGACTTCGGCCATCTTCACCGCTGTATCCTGCGAGCAGGTAAAGAGGTTATCAGCCGTATAAACTACAGTGGGCAATGTCGCGGCATAGTCACGGACTGCCGGCACATCAACAACACCGCCGATATTAATGCCACAGTGGCAGACGAAAACTCCTGTGCGCACTCCCGTGCCTCGCATATCCATTTCTTCCGGATTTTCCGCCGGCGTAATCATAGTGCCTCGTCTTGCGGCCAGCAATCCTTCCGCACAGGCAGCAGCGGCACTTGCTTCCATAACTGTTTCCGGGATATCTTTCGGCCCACCAAACGCGCCGCAAACAAAAACTCCGGGGCGCGATGTTTCCACGGGATTTTCCAACTGCGTTTTGCAGAATCCATGTTCTTCGAGTTCAATTCCCAAACTCAAGGCCAGCTTTTTAGCATCTTTAGGCGGCGTCAGACCTACGGAAAGAACAACCATATCAAATTCTTCGTCGATAAATGTTCCATCCTGATGGACATATTTAATCAGCAGATTATTCGTCTGCTGCATTTCTTTAATTACAGAGGGCATCGAGCGGATGTAACGAATGCCGTATTCCTCTTTGGCGCGGGTGACAAAACGGTCGAAATCCTTGCCGTGAGCGCGGATGTCCATATAGAAGATTGTCGGCTCCAGACCTTTGGCATGCTCTTTACCGATGATTGCTTGCTTGGTTGCATACATACAACAAACCGATGAGCACCAACTGTTATCGCAGGAAGTGTCTCGGGAACCGACGCACTGAATATAGGCGATTTTTTTCGGCTCTTTACCGTCGGATATTCTTTGCACATGGCCAAAAAATGGGCCGGACGCGGAAAGAATTCTTTCAAACTGAATTGCGGAAACAACATTTTTATAAATGCCGTAACCGTATTCACCGCGAAGACGTGCATCAAATATTTCAAACCCGGGAGACGCAATCACAGCGCCGACTTCAATAGTTTCTTCTTCAATAATCATATCGTGGTCAATGGCCTTGGCCAGACAGGCATCAACGCACTGATAACATTCCGAACAGATGCCGCAATCGAGGCAGCGATGTGCTTCCGCGATGGCTTGCGCTTCATCAAAACCGAGGCCGACTTCCTTGAAGTTGGTTCTGCGCTCTTCCGGTTTCATGAGAGGATATTTCGCACGGGGACTCTTGGGCACATTGGAGACGTCAGCCTTATCGGCCAGATCTTTGGTCCAGTCTTTCTCGCGGCCATCCTTGATATCCTCGCCCATAAGATAGCGATTGATGGATTTGGCCGCTTCCTTACCCGCAAAGACAGCTTTGACGACAGTCTGGGGGCCGGTGACAACGTCACCACCGGAGAAAATACCCGCAACATTCGTTGCATAAGTTACTTGATCGTAATCAACATTATTCCATTTATTGATGGAAACACCGCTTTCCTTGGTAATAAATGATAAATCCGCTTCCTGACCGATGGCGGGAACTATTGAATCGCATTCGATTATAAATTCCGATCCTTTGACTTCAACGGGACGGCGGCGGCCGCTGGCATCAGGCTCGCCCAATTCCATGCGCGTACATTCAATGCCGGTAACTTTTCCATCCTTGCCCACAACACGTTTCGGGGCAACGAGGAATTTCATCTCAATTCCTTCTTCAATGGCCTCTTCTATCTCTTCTGGCGCAGCCGGCATTTCCGCACGGGTACGGCGGTATAGAACGAATACATTTTTAGAACCGGTTCGCACCGCAGTTCTCACGGCATCCATGGCCACGTTACCGCCACCGACAACGGCAACACGATCACCGAGAGATACTTTCTGACCCAGGTTAACTTTCAAAAGATAATCGACACCATGAACCACACCCTGCATATCCTCGCCGGGAATGTTGAGCTTGCTGCTCTTCATTGTGCCACAGCCAATGAAAACTGCGCTATAATCGGACTTCAACTTATCAAAGGAAATATCTTTGCCGATTTTTGTATTTAGGTGAATTTTTACACCAAGGTCTTCAATGACCTTGATTTCCGCATTCAGGACTTTTTTGGGGAGGCGGTATTTGGGAATACCAACAGCCATCCAACCGCCTGCCACGGGCAATGCTTCAAAAACTTCCACATCGTAGCCTTCAATGGCCAGATAATAAGCACATGTCAGTCCAGAAGGCCCGGCGCCGACAACGGCGACTTTCTTGCCCTTGCTTTCCTTCTTTTCGGGCATGTAGCGTGTATCGCTATTGAGATCAAGATCCGCAACAAATTGTTTCAAATGCATTATATCTATTGCATCATCAACTTTGCCCCGCATACAGGCCGTCTCGCAGGGATGGTTACACACACGACCACAAACGATGGGGAATGGGTTGTCCTGCTTGATTAGTTTGAGGGCTTCTTGAAACTTTCCGGCAGCAATCAATGCCACATAACCTTGCACGCTGATATGAGTAGGACAACTCGCCTTACAGGGAGAGGTTCCCAATTTGTCGATGGCAAAACCGCTGGGAATAGCCTGAGGAAAGTGCCGGTAGATTGCTTTTCTCTCACTTAAATTGCCGTTGAATTCAGATTTTACGGAAACAGGGCAAACATTGGCGCAATCACCGCAACCGGTACATTTATCCAGATTAACAAAACGCGGAGCGCTCGTTAATTTAACTTTAAATTTCCCCGGCTCGCCTTCAACTGATTCGACGGTGCGCCGGGTCTTAATCACAACGTTGGGATGCCGGCCAACTTCAACCAGTTTGGGGGATAATATACAGGCGGAACAGTCATTTGTGGGAAAAGTCTTGTCCAGTTGCGCCATGACGCCGCCGATGCTTATCCCGTTTTCGACCAGATATACTTTCATTCCGGAATTGGCTAAATCGAGAGAGGCCTGAATACCTGCGATCCCCGAACCAACTACCATTACTGCACCAACTTTTTCGTTATCTTTTAGCACCTGATTACACCTCTTTATTCTATATAAGAACCTCTTCAATGTTGTTTAACATAATGTTAAATGAGCATTGGTCCGCTAACATAATTTATTTGGCCTGTCAATAGCCTAAGGTTTATTTATTTTATTTTCGCCTCTAAACATTTGATATTATAAAATTTAAAAATGACTGACGTTCAGATACAATAGTATTTTGAACACATTAATATTTCGGAAGTGAACGTAAATGATCATCCAGGAACTGCCAGATTTCGCTCTTGCCCTTTTGTGTTTTTGCCGAAAACAAGATGGGCTTTTTTTCAGCCGGCAATTGAAGTGCGCGTTCTATCGCACGCTTTTGAACTATCGCTTGATTATTAGATAATTTATCGGCTTTGGTTAAAATATATACATAAGGGATGCGGTAATGTTCCAGCCAATTTCGCAGAGACAAATCATCTTCGCTGGGATCGCGCCGGATATCCAGAATAAAAACTACCAGAGCCAGGCTTTGCCTCTCCCGCAGATAGGCTTCAATCATATCCCCCCAGTCTTTTTTCACCGACTGAGAAACCTTGGCAAAGCCATAACCGGGAAGATCAACAAACGCAACCTTTTCGTTAATCGTGAAAAAATTGATGAGCTGCGTCCGTCCGGGGGTATTACTGGTTTTGGCCAAAGTTTTACGCGCGACAAGCGTGTTGATCAAAGATGATTTGCCCACGTTGGAACGCCCGACAAAAGCGATCTCCGGCATTGTCGCCGCTGGATATTGCGGCGGCCAAACCGCGCTCTTTACAAACTCCGCACTGATAATTTTCATTTGCCTTATTTTTCATCCATAATAATTTGATTCTTCACAATGACGTAAAGCGCTTTAGCATCACCACAACTGTAACTATTTAATGGCAATAGTGTCTAAAAATTTAAGCCCGGCAAAAACTATCTCCAGCAGCCCGCCGGAAAGTTTAATAAAGCAAGGGCTAGATAAAACACTTTGCCTATTTTATGCCGGAATACAAACACCAAAATCTAAATTTTCATGCCGCCATCGCAAAAGATAACCTGCCCCGTGATGAACGAACTCTCGTCAGAGGCCAGAAACAGCGCCAGGTTGGCAATATCCTGTGGCGATCCTTTACGGTTCAGTGGCACTATAAAGGGCAGCATGGCATCCATTTGCGAGATGACTTCGGGCTTCATGCTCTTCATCATATCTGTCCAGATCATGCCCGGGGCAATAGCATTGACATTAACGCCTTTGGGCCCCAGCTCTTTAGCTGCCGTTTTGGTCATGCCGATAACACCAGCCTTGGATGCTGAATAATTAAGCTGTCCGACATTCCCCAGGGCACTGGTTGAAGAAATATTAATGATCTTGCCGTAGCCCTTTTCCCGCATTATATTACCTGCGCACTGCATGCAGTAATACACGCCGGTCAGATTAACAGCGATTACCTGATTCCAGTGATCATCGGTCATTTTATGCATCATAACATCCCTGGTAATGCCGGCGTTGTTGACGACAATATCCACTGTGCCGAATTCTTTTACGGCTGCATCAAACATCTTCTGTACATCTTCACGAGACGATACCGAGCCGACAACAGCTATAGCCTTGCCGCCTTTTGCTTTAATATTACCCATGGTGCTTTTTGCGTCCGCTTCATTAACATCGTTAACAACAATTTTTGCGCCCTCTTCGGCAAAGCGCAGAACAATGCCTTCGCCAATGCCACGTCCTGATCCAGTTACAATTGCCACTTTGTCTTTTAATCTCATGGCTTAAACCTCCTTAAAATATTATATTTGTTTTTATGATTATAATTTCCTGATAATCAGGGAATACAATGTCGATTCTTAATGGCACGAAGTATAAGGAATATCAAGATTGAATGTCAATGAAATAATGAGAATTGACAGGTGACTTGCTATCATGCTAGTTACACAATCGTTTGTCGCTAAAACAGCAAGGAGGAAATTGTGACTTTTCAGGAATTAATTTTTGCCCTCGAACAATACTGGCATTCTCAAGGCTGCCTTATCGTGCAGCCCTACGATATGGAAGTCGGCGCCGGCACTTTTCATCCCGCCACCTGCCTGCGCGCGCTGGGACCGGAACCATGGAATGTGGCCTATGTCCAGCCATCACGCCGTCCTACCGATGGCCGCTACGGTGAAAATCCCAATCGTCTTCAACACTATTACCAATACCAGGTAATCATGAAACCATCGCCTGTTAATATCCAGGAACTCTATCTTAACTCCCTTAAGAGCTTTGGCATTGACCCACTCGATCACGATATCCGCTTTGTTGAGGATGACTGGGAATCGCCAACGCTTGGCGCCTGGGGGTTAGGCTGGGAGGTATGGCTAGACGGCATGGAAATATCCCAATTCACTTATTTCCAGCAGGTGGGAGGGTTCGACCTTCATCCGGTTTCCGCCGAACTGACGTACGGCACAGAACGCATCGCCATGTATATTCAGGGCGTCAACAATGTGTATGATTTGCAGTGGACCGACAAGGTCAAATACGGCGACGTCCACCACAAAAGCGAAGTGGAATTTTCCACGTACAACTTTGAAGTGGCTGATATTCCTATGTTGCGTAAGCTCTTTGACACCTATGAGCAGGAAGCCCTGCGTATTGCCGAAAAGATGTTAGCCCTGCCCGCTTATGATTATTGTTTGAAGTGTTCCCACACCTTCAACTTACTTAATGCCCGCGGCGCGATAAGTGTCGCGGAACGCACCAGCTATATCGGCAGGGTCCGGAATCTGGCGCGTCTCAGCGCCGAGCTTTACTTAAAACAACGTGAAGAAATGGGTTATCCCCTCTTAAAGAATAATTAGACTATCTGGAGACAAGATGAGCAACGAACTGCTTTTTGAAGTTGGCACCGAAGAAATTCCCGCCGGGTTTTTATCCAAAGCCGTAGTCGATATGGAAGATATCATGCGCAAATCTCTGACTGAAAAGATGATTCCCTTTGAAGGCATAAAATGTATGGCCACACCGCGCCGCCTGGTTCTCTACATTGCCGATGTCGCGCAAAAACAGCAAGATCAGACCATAGAAAAAATCGGTCCTGCCAAAAAGTCCGCCTTTGATGAAAGCGGCAATCCGACCAAAGCTGCGCTGGGCTTTGCCAAGGGACAGGGGTTGGAAGTCTCCCAATTAGAAACTATTGTCACCGACAAAGGTGAATACTTGGGCGCGCGCAAGACTCTTGCCGGTCAACCGACAGCCACTCTTTTACCGGACATCCTGACCAGTTTCCTTTTGGCCATACCTTTTAGAAAATCCATGCGTTGGGCCAATTATGATCTCAAGTTTGCCCGCCCGATACACTGGATTCTGGCTCTTTACTGTGGCAATGTTGTCCCCCTGAAAATTGAAGATATCGTCAGTGGCAACACTTCCCGCGGGCACCGCTTCATGAGTCCGGATGCCTTTACCGTCTCCGGCTTTGATGATTATCTAAATAAGTCTCGACAAAATTATGTCATCACCGATCAGGCCGAAAGAAAAAAACTTATTCTGGAAGAAGCACAAAAAGCGGCAGCCGGGGTTGGCGGCAAACTTTTCTATACAGAAGACCTGCTCGATACAATCAGCTTTATTGTGGAATATCCGGTGATCGTCCGCGGCGGCTTCGATGAAAACTATTTACAAATTCCTAAAGAAGTACTCACCACCACGATGATTTCGCATCAGAAATATTTCCCTGTGATTAATGACGCAGGGAAGCTGCTGCCCTACTTCATCGCGGTAAGCAACACAAAAGCGCGTGATCTGGCTGTTGTGGCGCGCGGTAACGAAAGAGTGCTGAGGGCGCGCCTGGCCGATGCTTCGTTCTTTTTTGAAGAAGACAAAAAAGTACCTCTTGAAACCCGTGTTGAATCGCTCAAAAAAGTTGTCTTTCATACCCTTTTGGGAACATCCCATCAAAAAGTTTTACGCTTCCGCAAGCTTGCTGTAGCCATCGCACAAAAAGTACAACCGGCCGTCAAGAAAAACGTCGACCGTGCGGCGCTTTTAGCCAAAGCCGATCTGGAATCACTTATGGTGGGCGAGTTTTCTGAACTGCAGGGAATTATGGGACGCGAATACGCGCTTATGGCAGGCGAAAGTCCGGCTGTTGCCGGCGCGATATATGAACATTACCTGCCGATCATTGCCGGTGGAGATTTGCCGCAAAGCCATGAAGGCGCCATTGTCAGCATTGCCGATAAGATTGATACCATCGTCGGCTTTTTCGGTGTCGGCCTGCCGCCGACTGGCACAGCTGATCCTTACGCCTTGCGCCGCCAATCTCTTGGTATAATCAATATCATTCTGGACAAGCGTTATCCTCTGACACTCGACTTCCTGATAACTGAAAGCGTGAATTTATTTAAAGGCACATTGAAGAAGCCCGCCGAAGAAATAAAAAAAGAAATTCTCGGCTTTTTTCAGGGACGCCTGCAAAATCAGCTGATTGCTCAGGGATTGGCGTACGATACGGTTGATGCAATTCTAACTGAAGGTATAAGCGATGTAGTCTCCGCTCTGGAGAAGATCAAGGCCCTGCAAGCCTTCCGGCAAAATCCGGAATTCGAACCGATTTCCATAGCTTTTAAACGAGTGGATAATATTTTGAAGGATTTCCGCGATCCCCAAATCGATATGAGTCTTCTTAAAGAAGATGCGGAAATACATTTATTTTCCGTCTTTGAAAACATTAAAACCCGTGTGGAAAAAGGTATCGCCGAAAATGACTTTAATTTTGCACTAACCGAACTTGCCAAGTTACGCCCACCGGTGGATGCTTTTTTTGATGGCGTTATGGTTATGGATAAAGAAGAAAAAATCCGCCACAACCGGTTATCGTTGCTTGCGGAAATATCGGCACTTTTTCACCAAATTGCAGATTTTTCCAAAATTGTTACTGCCGGTTAACCTTCAGGACAAATGCGGGCGGTACCGATGTTTTTTTCAAGGCTGTTTTTTAAAAATTAGTCAGATTGACATTCAGATAAAGCCTTGCTAGTATTAAAATGGTTTTTTCATCGGATAGTTCGACTTACAAGTTTCAGTCGCAGATGACCCAATGGTGCCCCTATAGTGCCCCACGGTAACCTTCAGGGTACACTACGTTGCTAAAACTTGAGTCTCACTAAAAAGAGGTTTCTTCATGAATGTTTCATTAAAATCACAACCTGATATCAGCATTGATGAAAAACTTCGAATACGCAAGGAACTGCAGGACATAACCAACCGCATTCACGCGGCGCAAAATATCAAACAAATTCTTGTAGATCTGAAAGATGGCATCCTCAACCTTTTCAACGCCCATTCCGTGACTATCTATGTTGTTGATAAGGCTCGTCATGAAATATTCTCCATGTTTCTGGCTGGAACTCAACTAAAGGAAATTCGCTTACCGATCAGCAATAAGAGCATTGCCGGCTTTGTTGCCAATATGGGTTTGGCGGTAAATATTGCCGATACCTACGACAAAACTGAACTTAAAAATATCGATCCGGAACTCAGCTTCGATTATAGCTGGGATAAGAAAACGGGATATAAAACCAGACAAATCCTGGCTGCGCCCATTTATAACAACAATGAACTGCTGGGCGTTATTCAGATTCTTAACCGAAAGTTCGGCGTGGGGAAATTCACAGAAGATGAAATGGGATTGGCGCTCGAAATTTCAGCTGTTCTGGGTGTTGCTTTTTTCAACCAGCAACGTTTTACCCGTCGCCGGAAAACCCGCTTTGATTATTTAATTACCCGCGATATGCTTAAGGAAGAAGAACTGGAAAACGCCTGGGAAGAATCACGGGAACAAAAAGAGTCAGTTGAACACTTCCTCATGCGTAAATATAAAATATCCAAAAGTGACCTTGGCCATGCCTTCGAGGAGTTCTACCGTTGCCGCTTTATAGAGTTCAACGACAAAACTGTCATCCCCGGCGATTTGATTAAAAACTTGAAAAAAGATTACCTGCGGCGCGAACTTTGGGTACCGCTGCAAAAGATCGATGGATACATTCATGTCCTGGTCGATGATCCTAACAATGTCTTAAAAAGAGATGTCATTGAAAACCTCCTGAAAACAAAGCAAGTCAAATACGATGTGGCCCTGGCTGATGACATCATCAAATTCATCAACATGTTTTTCAATTCTCCCGAAGATATTCACTCTTTTACGGAACTTCTGGGCAGACTCGACGATGAAGATAAATCTTTAGACGATGAAGACAGCGACATGGTCAATGAATCTGATAGTGTAATCATGCAGCTTGTCAATAAAATTGTTAATGATGCTTTTGGCCGAAGGGCATCAGATATTCATATTGAACCGAATGTCGGCAAAAAAAATGTTGAAATCCGGTTCCGTGTTGATGGTGATTGTTCCCTTTATCAAACAGTTCCTTTCAGCTATCGCGCTGCGATTATTTCGCGAATTAAGATCATGTCCAATCTGGATATCACAGTAAAACGGTTGCCCCAGGACGGCAAAATAAAATTTCGTCGTGCCGGTGGCGATGAAATTGAATTGCGCGTAGCCACGATTCCCACACAAGGCGGTGTTGAAGATGTCGTGATGCGAATACTCGCCAAAGGCGAAACAATGCCACTGGAAGACATGTCTTTGCTGCCGCGCAATTACAAAGAAATGATTAGTATCATCTCCAAACCTTATGGCTTGATTTTATGCGTCGGCCCTACCGGTTCCGGTAAAACAACAACGCTCCATGCAGCCCTTCATCACATTAACCGTCCGGACAGAAAAATTTGGACAGCGGAAGATCCGGTGGAAATTACTCAATACGGACTGCGCCAGGTTCAGGTGCAGGCTAAAATCGGGTTTGATTTTGCTGCGGCGATGCGTTCGTTCCTGCGCGCTGATCCCGATGTAATTATGGTCGGTGAAATGCGCGATTATGAAACGGCCAAAACAGGTATCGAAGCATCGCTTACCGGCCACCTTGTTTTCAGCACGCTGCATACGAACAGCGCACCGGAAACCGTTGTTCGCCTGCTGGACATGGGTATTGACCCGCTGAACTTTGCCGACGCACTGCTGGGCATTCTCGCCCAGCGCCTGGTGCGAACTCTCTGCAGCAGCTGTAAAGAGTTATATCATCCCACAAAAGATGAATATAGTGAAATTGTTCAGAGTTTCGGCGAAAAGGAATTTGAAAAACTAAACATTCCTTATAATGACAATTTCAAACTGTACAGGCCGAAGGGCTGTGATCTTTGCGACAAAACAGGCTACAAAGGCAGAATGGGAATTCATGAACTTTTAGTTGCCACTGAAGAAATTAAAAGAATGGTGCAAAAGCATGCATCCGTTGAAGCAATGCGCGAGCAGGCAATGAAGGAAGAAATGACTACTCTTTTACAAGACGGCATTATCAAGGCCATAAAAGGATATACGGACTTTGTGCAGGTTCGCCGCGTTTGCATTAAATAAACTATCCCGGAAATTATCTGCCCTTTCTCTGACAATTTTATTTTTCATTTTCCCCACACTTCAAGAAACATTTTTGATATTTCTTTTCACATTTCGTTAAACAAACTTTAACATTCCATGGAAAACGGAGACCCAGAAGAGAGTATTATCCGGAAGACCTTAACGACTTTGCACAATAATTATCTAATATAGTCTTATGGTTATAATGATAATAACTGATGGTTTGTTTTTTGGCACGATACTTCCAGTAGCATAAAGGCAAATAAATCAATCCCGCTTAAGCGGGATAATTCGACCAGCAAGTTTCAGCACACTTTGTTTCTGAAACTTGGGTCTCATTAGGAGGTAACAGATCATGAAAAAAACTTTAGGAACAATGATAGTAGCGGCAGCGGTAATTCTTTTAACAGCAACTTTTTGCTTCGCTGAATATACAGCGGCAGGTACAGCGAACTTCCCTTACTTTCAATTGGGTTGCCTGATTATCGGTGGTTTGATTCTGGTTTCTTTGAAACGTAAATATGACAAGATGTATGCCGGTGAAGTTGTGGCAGCCTTTGCTCTTTACACAATGCTGATGGCTCTTTTCACCAATCCGGTAATTGACATGGTAAAGACGATCGTAACATAGGAAGAAGTGAATATATGAAAAGAGGTGCCGACTGAAGGCAACTTGATGAGAGGAGGAAATGACCATGCTAGCAACACACAAAACACACCAGGAGCAGTTCAATAATTTAGGTACGATCTTGATGTTATCGGCCTGGTCATTTGTGATGGTTATTGCATCCTTCCTGTT
>JANXZU010000054.1 GCA_025355345.1 Syntrophaceae bacterium | reverse complement strand
TTTTTGTTTTTCTACAGTCGACAGCTGCACATTAACCACTCTTTCCGGCTGTTCCTCCTTTTTTTTCGTGCAAGCAACCAATGAGATACTTACCATTACTAAAATTAAAATAATGCTAATCGAATGTATAATACGATATCCAGAGATTCCATTCTTCTCTGCCTTAGTATACTTCCTTAAATTCATAAAAATATCCTCCCCGGGATCAGCCAATTCTGGCTTATCTTATTGATTACTGCTCATAACAAACTGTAGCAATGTACCATTTGATCTTTTAACTTTTAAGTAAGCAAGTTGATAGTTATAATATGCTTCAGCCACATTTTTCCCCGCGGATAGAAGCAGCGAATTTGCGTCCATTACATCGAGATTCGTGACAAGCCCATTATCAAACTGTCGAACTACTGCACCGTAATTATCCTGGGCAAAGGCCAGTTGATCTTCAGAGAACTGGAGAGCTCCTTGCTGAGTCTGCAAATCAAGATAAGCTGCCTGCAATTCTATATCAACATTCTTTTTATAGTCATCATAAGCTAATTTTGCCTGTCGTTCTTTTGCCTTTGCTTCTCTGTACTCTGCAACCCTCAAGCCACCTTCAAAAAAAGGGAACAAAAGAGATACCCCACCTACAAGAGTTTCCCTGTTTAAAGTTTGTCCGGCGGGATTTTGATCAGCTTTACTATAAATAGCAAATAGACTTAAACTGGGTAAAAAAGCACCGCGGGCATACGACACATACCCCTCTGCAATTTTAGATTGCATATCATAACTTTTTAAGTCAGCCCGCTTATCAAAAGCGACATTCTTCAAATCATTCAAAGAAATATTTTCCTGCTCGGGAAGTGATGTTTCCTTCAAACGGAATTCAGCTTCAATACCAGTTATGCGCACAAGGGCAAAACGTGAAAGTTTAAATGCGTTCGTCGCCTTTAGATATTCGGCCCGTGCTCCGGAGAGCTCGCTTTCAGATCGCAGTAATGCCGTCTTTGTCACATCACCAACCCTTAGTCTTTTTTCCACGGAATTGCGATATTGAGTCAGACGTTCCATATTGGCAGCCGCAATTTCTAATGTTTTTTTTGCTTTCATTACATCGTAGTAGGCAGAAGCAACGATCAGAACAAAATCAGCTTTTGTCGCATCCAGATCAAATTCGTTTTTAGTGATTGTCTGGCCGGCTACTTTAAGGGCGGTAAGTTCACGCACACTCAAAGAGAAAGATTGATCAGCGCGGACGCCCCAGTTGCCGGATTCGTTTGGCTGAATGAGAACACTGCTATAAGCAGGGGGAGAACCATACTTTTCTTCTGAAAAACGGTTGTAAGTACCAAAAGCGGTCACTTTGGGAATTAAAACCGCCCATGCTTTATCCTTGCCATATTGGGCAATGTAAAGATTTTCCTGCGCCATTTTTATTTTTTCGGAATTTTTAAGCGCGTGTTGATACACCTCACTTAATGTATACTCCCGCGCCATTGCCGCCGTATCTGAAACAGCTGCACAAGCCAATATGATCATTCCGCACAATAATCTCTTCATTTCTGAACCCTTTCGTCTATAAACTCAATATAACGATACTATGGCTATCATATTTCCATGTTACTCTTTTGCAAAAAGTTATACTAATTATGCTTTTGGGCTCCATGCAAAAATATGTCTAAAATGAATTTCCTTTTCAAACTAAGGGATTCTTTTGACGGCATTAACAACCAATCAACAGACGCCGCTCTAATTAAGTGAGACAATGCGTTGGCCAAATCCCTGGGTGGCAGAGAACGTAACAATCCATTTTTTATGCCGCTTTTTAATATTTTTTCAATGAAAGAAATGTGTTGGTAATAATCATTAATAAGTTGTTCACGGTTGGAAGTCATCATTTTTGATAAAGCTTCGTTTTCTCCACGCAAAAATATGCGGCAAAAATCCGCATTGTTATCTACAAAGTGCAATTGAGCTTCAATCAAGGCATCAATTTGATCTATAAGACCTTTAGCCGATTTCACTTCCTGATGAATCTTTTGGTACATCAAATCGATTTTTTCGCTGATCATTGTTGAGTAAAGATGCTCTTTACCTTTAAAAAACTGATAAAGCGAACCAATGGAAAAACCCGAAGCTCCGGCAATTTCCGCCATTGTGACATCATGAAACCCTTTGGAGGCAAATATTTTTTCTGCCTGTTCCAGAATCTCGGCCCGCCTTGTGTTGAACTCGCGCTCTTTTCGCTCAGACCTTACCATAAACTATTTCTCTTTTTGAATATCTATTCAATATATGAATGATAGTTCACAATATAAGATAATTTTTTTTTGTCAAGAATAATATGACCATTTATTTGGATGATTTAATAAAAGAAATGATAATAAAGATGATCTGCCACGATGGCAAATGCTGTAAAGACTGAACAACTCTCAGAAATCCAAATTCAATAGCCCTTTGATTTTTGAGAGTTTAAGGTTTGCAATAATCAAAAACCATTAATAATCGGATGGATCAATTTTACCCTGCGCCATAATTTTGGTCAGAACCCAGGCAATGTTATAAGCGGCTGTTTGAAGGCGTCCGCCAAACCCCATACCCCAAGCCTGCGCGTAAGGATTACCTGCCCTGCTGTTAACATTAATAACTGCTGAAAATAGCTTCTGACCGCTGGCGGCATCTGTAAAGCTGACATTGCATATATATTCGTCAGGTTGACCGCTGAAATAATTCCACCTGAGATTAATTTTTTTGACAGCTAATTCAACAACAATTCCATTACTGACGGGCTCGTCACGTTTAATCATGATTACTTTCTTGCTGTCAATTCCCGCTTCTTTCAGCAGGATTGGAAATGAATCGGCAAATGCTTTAGGAACATCTTTACTGTCCGTATTCCATTCTTCCGAAGTATTGTAACCTAACTCTTTTGCATTAATAGCACTGAAATCCATTGGCTTGACTTTAAATTCAGTTGCGGATTTAACCTGCTCAGAGGGATCGGCTGATTGTTCAATAGTATTGTAATAGGCGGCAGCACCACACGATGCCGCAATGCCCCATATAAAAAGACCTGCCAGCAAAGATAATAACTTTGAATAACTTTTCATGATTTACGTCTCCCTTCTTTACAAGTTTAAAGAAAAATACATTAAACAAAAAACATCATTTGCTTTGAATAATATTTCATACTCCTATCAAAAATCATTACCACATTCAAGCACAAACCTGACATATGGATAAAGATTATGACAAATGATCATCAGGAAAATATTCAAAATCTGAAAATCGTAAATCTAAATCTCTGGACACGATATGATACAGCATTATTCACTCCCCGGATTCTTCCTGATGAATGGTTTGATCAGTTCAAAGAGAATGAGCGTAATAAGAGTAATTAAAAGCAGAACCAGCAATGTGTCGATGAATTCCTTATGCACAAGAAACATAATAATAAATATCTCCAGCATCAAAACTGCTGTTTCGATAATCCTGCGTCGCATTACCGTATCAATGAGAAACGAAAATATAATCACCTCAACCCAGCCTTCCGTAATGATTCCTGAAATTATTACCGCGTTCAAACTGCCTGCGGGTAAACATGACGTCATTAGTTGGAGAAACCCAAGGGTGTAGAGAGATTCCGGAATGAATGAAAGGTTCACCGCCAGAAATACCGGCATTCTGTTTCTGAGAAAGCCGCAGATAAATCCTGTCATAGCCTTACCGAATATTATCGCTAGACCAAAAACAGGACCGTAAATACCAAATACGGCATAGTGAAAATATGGATATATGGACCCGATAGTGCCGGCAATCAGTCCGTAAAACGGCCCGAAGGCGATCGCAATAAGAAAGGTGGCCAGGTGTGAGAAATCAAACGTTACCTGCGGGTGCATCGGCGTCAAAAGGCTGGATAAATAAGAAAGCAGATTACCCAATATACCAGCGGCTATGGAAGCCAGTATTTTTTTCATCCTGTCGCTGAGATTTAAAGTCATGGTAAGAACCTCTGCTGTAGAATACTGACTGTAAATATATCAACTCAATATATTTTATCAAGCTTTAATCTGTATTCTAAGGACAAAGATTTACTTGGGCAAAAATGCCGGATTGAGATATGTTAATGAGCGTGTATGATGATCTGATAAAATTTCTGCAAGGCAATACAAATCCCGTCCGAGGCATAAAGGAAAAAACTTATCTAAAGACCGAGGAAGAATCTGCAGTATTTCGCGCTCAAAGGTCTTTCGATGACGATTCGCTGGGCTATAGGCGCCAATAAAGATCGAGTATTAAACTTCTTAGATGATAATGAAATTTATCTGCCCAAAACTTTCGTGACGGAAGTGCGCAACAAGGCAACAATCGGCAGAAAACGCTGATACCAATTATAAATCAATAGTTTACAATCACCAATTATAATAAATATTACTGCCATTACGATCGCAAAAGACCTCGCGTGCTCTGCATCGTCAAATATTGCCGCGTCCATATACTCTTTTTATTAACAAATTTAATGGTGTGGCATACAGATATTTTCAACAAAACATAGTCTAACTATGAAATAAAATAATTCTTGACAGTCTGACTCTGATAGTGTAAATTACCTAAAACTTAAAAAAGGATGCGTTATGGCAGATCATGTCAAAACAAAAAGCAGAAAAGACCGCATTATGGAAGCGGCCCTGCGCATCTTTGCCGAAAAAACTTTTCAGGATGCAACAATCTCTGAGATCAGCAAGGAATCCGGTGTATCTGAGGCTACCATTTACGAGTATTTTGGCACCAAAGAAGATCTTCTCTTCGCTATACCCGAAAAAATAACCACCGATAATTTAAAAGACTACCAGCTTGTTTTGCCTTTCATCAAGGATGTGGAAGGACGGATGCGGGCAATATTGCTGAGTTATGTCCAGTTATATCAGAGCAACTCACATTATTCGGCACTGGTGCTGCTGCAGCTTATGTCCAACAAACGTTTCCGGCAGACAGACGCTCATGCGGCCATTCGCCTTGCCGCCCACGGCCTGCTGGATTGCATTCGCGAAGGTATCGCCAACGGCACCTTCCGTAAGGACGCCGATGCCTATCTTATTCGTTCCATCTTGATGGGAACTATCGAACATTTATTTATCCACTGGCATATGCAGGGAATGCCTAAAAGAGAAAAGACCATCGTTGATATGCTTGACCCTTTTCTGGAACTGGTCTTAAGCGGAATTCGAACCAAGAGGGATGAACAGGGGCTGACTCTGAATCTTAAACTGGAAGACGCCAATGCCCTGGCGCAACTCCTGAGGCTAAACGAGATATTACCGGAATCATTAAAACAAAAAGTCAATGGCAGAAAGAAATCCAACAAACAATAATGAACATATAAGAAAGGAGAAACACCAATGAGAACAAAACAGGATTATATCAAGGGATTATCAAAGATGAAGCGGAACATTTATTACGACGGCCAGTTGATCGATCGGACGGACGAGTTGCAGATGGATTGCATCAATACCATCGGGACAACATACGACGAAGCGGCCAAACCGGAAAACCAGGATTTGTGCACAGCAATTTCTCATCTGACAGGAGAGCGGATCAATCGCTTTAACCACATTCATCAAAATAAAGAAGACCTGCATAGAAAACAGGATATGACTCGGATGTTGTGCCAGAAAGTCGGCGGCTGCATTCAGCGCTGTATGGGTATCGACGGCACTAACGCCATATACAACGTCTCCTATGAGGCGGACAAATTAAACAACGGTGCTACTAAGTACCATGAGAACTTTAAAAAGTGGCTAACAAACTTCCAAACAGAAGACCTCATCGGTTGCTGCGCCCAGACTGATACAAAGGGCGATCGTATGCTTCGCCCCGCTGATCAACCAAATCCCGATTCCTATGTGCGTATCAAAGAGAGACTGAAGGATGGTATAATCGTTGAGGGTTGCAAGGTTCATATTTCCGAGGCCTCAGTCGCCGATGAAGTTCTTGTCCTCCCCACCCGCGCCCTGCGTCCTGAAGATAAAGACTATGCCGTTGCATTTGCTGTTCCGGCTGACTGGGATGGTCTTAAGCAGGTTGCAACCATACATAATTTCCGTCCCCGCGAACATTACAAGCGCGGATTTATGCCGGGATACACTGATTCCTATATGATCTTTGATAATTGTTTTGTGCCATGGGAAAGAGTTTTCCTGGCCGGCGAGAATGATCACGGAGGCATCTGCGCGCTTCTTTTCGCCTTGTTTCATCGTCACTCCTATTCCGGCTGCAAACCGGCTATTGGCGACGTGATTCTGGGACAAGCAGCACTGGCAGCCGAGGTTAACAACATCCACAAGGCCGAACATGTGCGCGAAAAGCTGGCCGAAATCATCATGACCATCGAACTCGGTTATGCTGCCGGTTACACGGCCTCCGGCCTGAGCAAGCCAGAGGTTTACATTCCCGGTATGGGTTTTGTTCCCTATGGACCCGGCTCCTTTATACCACATTCGATTTACTGCAATGTAGGCCGTTGCCTGTCCGGTGAGGCCGTCTATCGTGAGGCAGAGATTCTTTGCGACATCTCCGGCGGCGTCGCGGCAACCTTTCCCCACGAGAAGGACTTTGCCAATCCCGCAACAGGCGCAGCGCTCCTTAAATACACGAAGCGCAATCCGAAAATGTCTGTTGAAGATCAGGCCCAGTTCTGGAGATATCTGGGTGACTATCTGTGTTCCTCTACGGGCGGTATCATGAATATGGGCAACTACCACGGCGGCGGTTCTCCGATCATGGAACAGATTGCAATCACAACCCAGTACGATATTGCATCCCGCAAAAAGTTGGTGAAATACCACGCCGGCATGAGTGGCGGTGACCGCGAGGTCTTGAGCCCCGTGGAAAAAAAAGCGAAATAACTATTTAAAACCAGCAATACTGGATTCCCGCGAAGGTGGGAGTCCAGTATTATCAAGGTTTTCCTGGATATACCATGAAGGGTACTTCGCCGACCTTCGTAACCTAAAGGTTATCTGCGACCGGTATGACGACTAAGGATGTTTTGCAAAACTTTTGAAAGGAGTATTGCCATGTTTGATCTTTCCACGTTTTCCTTAAAAGATAAAGTAGCTATAGTTACCGGAGGCAGCCGCGGCATTGGCCAGGCCATCGCCTACGGATTTGCCAAAGCCGGAGCAAAGGTGGCAGTCACCAGCCGCAAGGCACAGGATCTTGAAGCCACGGCAGCGGAGATCAAGGCCTTTGGAGGCGAAGCTCTGGTCATTCCCGCTCATCTGGGCAAGGCAGAAGAGATAAAGAAAGTCGTCGATACTGTCATGGCAAAATACGGCCGTATTGACATCCTCGTTAATAATGCCGGCGCCAGCCCCGCAATTGCTTCAGTGCTTGATTCCGACGAACGCCTCTGGGATACAATCATGAATCTCAATTTGAAAGGTGTTTACTTCATGAGTCAGGCCGTGGCAAATGTTATGAAGAAACAGGGCGGCGGGAAAATAATCAATGTCGCTTCCGTCGACGGATTCAATCCTGAACCATTTGTCAGCGTCTACTCTATATCCAAAGCCGGTGTACGCATGATCACCAGATCCTTTGCCATGGAACTGGCCAAAGATAACATTCAGGTCAACACAATTGCTCCCGGCCCCATCAGCACCAAAATGATGAATTCTCACTGGGAACATCTTTCACCGGAAGAAGCAAAAAAACAAAAAGATGAACTGTGCAAAATGCTGCCCACCTGCCGTATCGGCGAACCGGATGAGATTGCGGGAGCCGCTATTTACCTGGCTTCTAATGCCTCCAGCTATACAACCGGCACGGAAATAATTATTGATGGTGGATTACTTTTGGGCATGCATTTATCAGCCTGAGAAACATCGCGGCTATTGATTACCTGAAGAATATGCGGTATGCCATTGCACATGTTCGGGCAAAAGCAGAGAATTGTTTGCCGTTGCGGTATATTATACCAATGATTTTTAACTCAGGAGATAAACCATGAAAACTTTGCAACATCTGCTCAAACCAATCCATATTAGAAATTTGGAAATTGCCAACCGGCTGGTCATGCCGCCTATGGGTACGGCCCTAGGCAATAATGACAGCACCGTGAGCGATGCAAATCTGGCGTATATAAAACGCAGGGCACAAAGCGGTGCCGGGCTGATTATTACTGAGATCACAGAAGTGCATCCACTTGGCTCCGCTTCACGCAATTGCCTTGCCGTCTGGGATGACAAATTCATTGACGGCCTGAGCAAGGTTGCCGATGTTGTGCATGCTCAAGGCAGCAAAATCGCCATGCAGCTTCACCATACAGGACGGGAGAACTACCTGCTTCAGCGGAAAAATAAGGCTATCGGGCCTTCAGCAATACCCAGCTATATTTTTGGTTTTCTGGGAGCGCCGCGTGAGATGACTCTGGAAGATATCGAAGAGACCATCGCTGCTTTCGGCAGCGCGGCCATTCGGGCACGCAAGGCCGGGTTTGATGCCGTGGAACTTCACGGAGCGCATGGTTACCTGCTCATGCAGTTCCTCTCGGCCAATTGCAATCAGCGTACCGATAAATACGGCGGCGATTTCCGCGGACGATCCCGTTTCATGGTCGAATGCCTCAAAGAAGTGCGCAAGCAGGTCGGCCAGGATTTTCCCATATCCATTCGGGTTTCCGGCGAGGAGTGCATCAAGAACGGCTATACCATATCGGATATGCAGACAATCATCCCCGATCTGGTTAGTGCCGGAGCCGATGTTATCAATGTTTCCTTTGGTACTCATGGCAACCCGGAAGTGAATATCGATACACCGAACCCAAGCGCGCCTGTCGAATACGATCCCGGCTTCAAGTCATATCTGGCCAGAAAAATCAAAGAAGTGACAAAGGTCCCTGTCATTTCCGTCGGCCGTTATGTCGATCCTTATGCTATGGATGAAGTAATTGCCCGGGGAGACACCGATCTTGTTGCCATAGGAAGGCAACATCTGGCCGACCCTGATTTTCTGAAAAACGCCATAGAAGGACATCCGCAGGATACTCTGGAATGTCTGGCCTGCAACCAGGGGTGCATTGAGCGGCTTTCACTGGAGCAACTGCCGATTCGCTGCGCCATTAATTCACAAACCGGTCAGGAACTGCTTTACCCTGTGGCTCCTGCGGCAGTTAGCCGCAACGTATGGGTTATTGGTGGTGGACCGGGCGGCTTGACCTCTGCTTTTGAGGCCGCTCGCCTCGGACATCATGTAACCCTCTTTGAGCGGGAAAAAGAAACGGGCGGAAATGTCCGTTATGCCGCGAAGGCGCCCCACAAAGAAGTGTACGCAAAATATATTTCGACCCTCACGGCAAATTGTAAAAAGAAAGGTGTGGATATTCAAACCGGCACCGAAGTCACTGAGGCCATGATAGAAACTGGCAATCCCGATGCAGTCATCCTGGCCATCGGTGCCGATAAATCAACTTGTCCTGTCGAGGGCATTAACGCATCCGTCGTTTGTGATGCCTGGCAGATACTGGATGGCGAAGTTCAACCCAAGAATCACGTTGTTGTCATCGGCGGCGGCCTTGTGGGTATGGAAACAGCTGATTTCCTGCGCGAGAAGGGCGTCAAAGACATTACTGTGGTGGAGATGCTGGCCACTTCACCCGTTCTGGAATGGGCAGCACATGGCTTTATGCTGCATAAACGACTTGCGGCGGCCGGAATCAAACTGATGTTCGGCACAAAGGTGAAAGTTATTAAGGAAGGATCTGTTGTCGTTACAAAAGATGGCGAAGATCTGAAGCTGCAACCTGTCAATCAGGTTATTGTTGCTATCGGCGTAACACCAAGAAACACACTCAAAGATATGCTTTTGAAAAAAGGCATTCGTCATTTCATTGTCGGTGATGCTGTAGCACCGCGCAGGATTATTGAAGCGACAACTGAGGGGGCAAAGGCAGCCTGGGAAATATGAAAGTTATTTTTACTGCTCATATTACTGAGGATATAATATGGATATTTTGACAAGCAAAGAAAACGGCATTCTTGTAATTGAATTCAACCGCCCGGAAAAGAAAAATTCCATCACTGCCGCTATGTATCAGATAATAGCGGACGCCCTGAAAGACGCGCAAACCGATGCGAGGGTGCGCGTCATATTGTTTTGCGGCAAACAGGATGCTTTTACCGCGGGCAATGATCTGGAAGACTTTTTAAATAGCGATAAACAGGGTGAACTTGCCGGTCGTCCGGTAGCACAGTTCATGTTTCAACTCACTGCTGCAACTAAGCCTGTTATCGCCGCGGTAGCCGGCGTCGCAGTTGGCATCGGTACGACGATGTTGCTGCATTGTGATCTGGTCTATGCCGCCGACAACGCGAAATTCTCAATGCCTTTTGCCAAGCTTGGCCTGTGCCCGGAATTTTGCTCCAGCGTGCTGTTGCCGCAGGCAGTTGGATATCAGCGCGCGGCGGAAAAACTATTTTTGGGTGAATCGTTTTCAGCGCAGGAAGCATATGAGATGGGAATGGTCAATAAAGTTTTGCCACTTGATGAACTTCTGAGATTTGCCATGGCGCAGGCAGCAAAACTCACATTATTACCTGCATCATCATTGCGCGTAACAAAGAGCTTAATGAAATCCGGACAGACCAGCGCCATTATGGATCAGATGTCGGTAGAGGGCAAACACTTCAGCACTATGCTGTGATGTGCGACAATTATAACTCCCGACCGACGACAATTATATTTCCCTATTTATGAGGGGAGTATAAACCATTACCATCATTAAAATAAGGATGGTTAAAATGGTAACTGATCGACAGGTAAGGAGGTTATATAAATTGA